>JAFSAK010000050.1 GCA_017441045.1 Clostridia bacterium | reverse complement strand
AGTAGGGCCTGCTATCTCCTGGATAATTCACCTCTTTCAATTTTACAATGCACCTATGAATGCGGATTTGTTTCTTTGCGCAGTTTCAATAGGAACTTTAAAGCGCAATTTGGCATTTCTCCAACTGAATATAGAAAAAATAAAAGTTTGTATTAAAACAGGCGCCCAAAGGCGCCTGTTTTATGATATAACTGTATTGCTTGTATCATTAAGTCCTAAACTTACATATAGGGCTCTATCCACCATATTCATTGAGCGGTTATCAAGAGAGCCCATCTTCTCCTTTAGCCGCTGCTTATCGATAGTTCTAACCTGTTCTAAAAGTACTATTGAATCCTTGGCAAGACCGCTAAAAGATGCATCGAGTTTTATATGGGTTGGGAGTTCGGTTTTATCCTGCTGGCTGGTTATGGCCGCCGCTATGACCGTAGGGCTATATCGGTTGCCGACATCATTTTGAACTATAAGTACAGGTCTTATTCCGCCTTGCTCCGAGCCCACTACGGGACTTAAATCTGCATAATAAATTTCTCCGCGTTTAATAATCACTTATGTTTCACACTCCGAATTGTTCTGAATATATTTTTACCGATTTTTTCTATAAATAATCAGTATAAATAAATTCTTTTCAATTCATATTATGTGAAAATAAAAGCCGATGTGAGTTTTGACCACATCGGCTTCTTTGCTTATATTCTAAAAATTGCGGTTATTATAATGAATAAACCGAAAACCACACGGTATATTGCAAAAATTTTATAACTTCCTTTTTTTAGATATCCCATCAGGAATTTAATAACCAAAATTCCCGAAATGAAACTCGCTATTACCCCTGCGAAGAATTCGGGGGAAAAGGTGAAATCACCAATGGATAACAACACTGCGGCGGCTACTATGGGAGCCGACAGAAGAAAAGAGAATTTTGCGGCGGATTCCCTATCGAGACCTAGGGCGCGGGAAACCGTCATAGTAATTCCCGAACGGGAAGTTCCGGGAATAGCGGCAGCTACCGCTTGCGATGCGCCTATAAGCAGTGCGCTTTTAAAGTTTATATCACCGTAAGATGTTTTGGTTTTACACTTCTTATCAACGAAATAAAGAATTACACCCATAATTATAAGGGCGGCGGCAATTATAATCATTTCAAGATTAAGATTATCGCCTACTAACAGTTCCATTCCCTTTTCGAGAAGAAGCCCCAAAACGCCTGCGGGAATTGTAGCGGCAACGATATACCAAAATATCTTTCCCTCATTGCTCTTTTCCCTTTTAAACACCATTTTGGCACCACCCGAAATGAGCGCTAACCAATCCTTATAGAAATATATAAGAATTGCCAAAAGCGTTCCAGCGTGGAGCGCTAAATCAAAGGAATCGGAAATATTATCCCATTTAAAAAGCCAGGGCATTATATTAAGATGTCCCGATGAAGAAACGGGAAGAAATTCCGTAAGTCCCTGAATAATGCCTAAAAATATAGATTTTAGCATTTCTATCATTAAAGTTTACCCTACTTTCCGCACAGTTCTTTATAAAGACCAATATATGAGCCCGCCGAAGCGCCCCAACTATTATTACAATTCATAGCCCTCTCTTTAAGGGACTTCCAACCATCTTTATCCTTATAATTCTCTACGGCTCTTCTAATTGTATACTCCATATCGTGCGCATTGAATTCTTTAAAGGTAAAACCGTTTCCAAGTTCTAAACCAACATCGGTGATGGTATCATTTAGTCCGCCCGTTTCGCGAACAACAGGAATTGTTCCATAGCGCAAAGCCACCATTTGTGCAAGGCCGCAGGGCTCGCTTAAACTCGGCATCAAGAAAATATCTGCGCCCGCGTAAATTCTATGGGCAAGGCGACTGTCGAAACCAATTTTGAGGGCAACCTTATCGGGATATTTTTGCTTCATTTCGGTGAAAAACTGCTCAAATTCCCATTCTCCGGAGCCGAGTATCACAAACTGAATATCCTCTTTTATAAGGTTCTCAAAAACACACTTTATAAGGTCAAGTCCCTTATGTTTAACGAGGCGGGTTACCATACCGATAAGGGCTACATCCTTTACGGGAAGGCCCGTTTCCTTTTGAAGCTCCGATTTATTGAAATCTTTATCCGCCAATGTATCCACGCTAAAGTTTTTATATATAAGCGGATCGGTTTCGGGATTATAGACATCATAATCAATACCGTTTACAATACCCGTTAATTTATAGGTGAATCCCTTTAAAATATTATCAAGTCCATGAGAATAGAAGGGATCCAAAATCTCCTTCGAATAGGTTGGAGAAACGGTAGTTACCTTATGGGCGCACTGAATTGCCGCCTTCATAAAGTTAACGCATCCATCATACTCAACTATGCTTTCTCTACCTTCGGGGAGACCTAAAACATCGCCGTAAAGGTCCATCCCGTATTTGCCCTGATACTGAATATTATGTATGGTATAAACCGTTTTAATATTCTTATAAAGGGGATTTTCACCGTAAAATTCGTTAAGATAAACGGGAATCATAGCGGTCTGCCAATCATTACAGTGAATAATATCGGGAACAAAATCTATATGGGGAATTGCCTCTAAAACCGCGCGGGAAAAGAAAGCATAACGCTCGTCATCATCATAGTGACCGTTAAGTCCATCACGCTTAAAGTAATATTGATTATCTATAAAATAGTAAATTACCCCATCCATATGGGCTTCAAAGATGCCGCAATACTGTCTTCTCCAAGAAACAGGAACGGTAATAGAGCCAACAAAGGTCATTTTATTTCTATATTCTTCGGCCACCGCGCTATATAAAGGCATAATTACACGGCAACCTACGAAACGGCGGCGAAGCGCTTTGGGAAGCGCCCCCGAAACATCGGCAAGGCCGCCCGACATAGCAAAAGGATAAACTTCGCTTGAAGCAAATAATACTTTCATTTTAAACTCCTGAAACTATAAAATCTCATTTTTAGGCGCTAAGAATGCGCGATTTTCGGTGCCGTTTATAACTACATTTTCACCAACTGTAACATTCTTATCGGTGATAACATATTTAAGGTTTGCGCCACTTTTTATAACTCCGCTTTGCATAATTATCGAATCTTCAATAACTGCGCCCTTTTCCACCTTAACTCCTCTGAAGAGGATACTGTTTTTAACGGTTCCGTCAATTACGCAACCATTGGCAATAAAGCAGTTTTTAACATTGGATTTGGTGCCGTAACGGGTAGGCATATCATCGCGGGTTTTGGTGAAAACGGGCCTTTCGGAATTGAAAAGATTCTGTCGCGCTTCGCTGTTTAAAAGGGACATATTGGCATCAAAATACTTTTTGGTGCTATCTATAACCTGCGAAAATCCTTTAAATTCATATCCCATTACTTTAAGGGTAGCAAGTTTATCTGCAACAACGCCGCTCATTAAACTTCCGATATCTTCAATATCGGCATAATTAACGAGTTCCTTTAAAAGTTCTTTGCCGATAACCGTAACACCTAAAGTATAATCGCAATCTTCCACAGATTCTTTGGAGAAGGTGCCTTTTACCACCCTGCCATCCTTAATCTCGGTAATCATTGTTTCTACTTGGCCTTCGGGACTTTGACCGTGGGTATAAACCACAGTAATATCAGCTTCGTTTTCTATATGATAGTCAACCACTTCACGAAAATCAATATTAGCAACCAAATTACTTTCGCATATCATAATATATTCAGCGTGACTTCTATCAATAAAATCCATACTGCTCTTTATTGCGCCTACAGAGCCCGAATATCTTCCCATTGATTTGGTTTCGTAAGGAAGTATAATATGTAAACCCTTATTTTTTCTATCTAAATCCCAAGCAATACCGCTACCGATATGGTCCATCAATGAGCGATAGTTACCATTAGTTACAACGCCGATATTGGTAATACCTGCATTAACGAAATTAGAAAGAGTGAAATCAATCATACGGTAACGGCTTCCGAAAGGCACCGATGCCATAGATCTGACGCTTGTAAGTTTTCCAAGGAGAAGATCCCTTGTATTTGCAAAAATTACGCCTGCTACATTTGCCGCTCTCATATTTTTTCACCCTCCTTAACACAATTGGTTATCATTTGTTTTGCGCCAACAGTCGCGCCTTTTCCGACATTCAAATCTGCGCCGATTACGGTTATACCCCAATCTTCGCCCGTAGGTTCTGTACCAACGGATGCATTTTCTTCTACAACCACATTCTCGGCTATAATAGAATATTTAACCTGCGCGCCTTTTTTAATTACTGCGCCGGGCATAACCAGTGAGTATTCAACACTGGCGCCCTCTTCTACCGTTACATTTTCAAAAAGAATTGAATAATCAAGTTTGCCGTAAATATGGCAACCATCGGTAACAAGGGAATTTTCAACCGAAGAATTTGCATCTATGTACTGCGGGTGCAAACTGCTTGTTCTCGAATAAATTCTCCAATTAGGATCGGAAAGATTAAGGTCGATTTTAGGATTGAGAAGGTCAAGATTGGCTTCCCAAAGAGAATCCACCGTTCCAACATCCTTCCAATAATCATCAAAACGGTAAACCATCATAGTTTCTCCCGCGCCAACCATAGCGGGAATTATATCCTTGCCGAAATCATTGGAAGAATCGGCATTTTGTTCATCTTCGGTAAGATATTTTTTGAGTTTATCCCAAGAGAAAACATATATACCCATTGAAGCAAGATTACTCTTCGGGTTTTTGGGTTTCTCTTCAAATTCATAAATACTGCCATCGGGATTGGTATTCATAATTCCGAAACGGGATGCCTCATCGAAGGGCACCTCCATAACGGAAATTGTGCATGCAGCATTTGTTTTTATATGTTGCTTTATCATTTTAGAGTAGTCCATTTTATAAATATGGTCACCCGAAAGGATAAGCACATATTCAGGGTCATATCTTGCGATAAACTCTAAATTCTGATAAATAGCATTGGCGGTACCCTTATACCAGTCTCCGCCTTTCTGACCTTGATAGGGCGGCAGTATATGAACTCCGCCGTTAGCGCGGTCAAGATCCCAAGGTTTGCCCGAACCTATATAATCATTAAGTTCAAGAGGTTTATATTGAGTAAGGATTCCCACCGTATCTATGCCCGAATTGGCGCAGTTAGAAAGGGGGAAATCTATGATTCGGTATTTTCCGCCGTAAGGAACGGCAGGTTTGGCGATTTTGGAAGTTAAAACTCCAAGACGGCTACCCTGACCGCCCGCCAGAAGCATTGCCACACATTTTTTCTTTGCCATAAAAACATCTCCCGATTTTAAAGTTTATATATCTTTTTTCTTTGTCCGTTTTTTAGGGGATTTATAGTAGGTTACCGATAAAGCGGGTATATCCACAGATATAGAATTTGAAAATCCGTGCATACCCACTTCTTCGCTTCTATAAGAACAAAGTTTTTCGGTTTTGCCTCCGAATTCTTTAAGGTCGGTGGAAAACACCTGCCTATAACTTCCCTTATTTCCCACGCCGATGCGGTAATTTTTTCTCTCTACGGGAACGAAATTGCATACGCAGATAATTTCATTACCCGCTTTATCTCTTCTTTTGAAGGAAATTATACTTTGGTCTTTATCATCATTGGAAATCCAATTAAATCCTTCCCACGAAAAGTCAATTTCCCATAAAGGCGAATTCTCAAGATAAAATTTATTAAGTTTTTTTGCGAAGATATGCATCTTTCAGTGAAGGTCATAATCCAGCAAGAACCAGTCAAGTTCATTTCTATAATACCATTCAATAAACTGACCGAATTCCTGACCCATAAACATAAGTTTTTTACCCGGATGGGCCATCATATATCCGAAAAATGCTCTTAAAGAATGGAATTTATCTTCATAACATCCCGGCATTTTTGCGATTAAGGAACATTTACCGTGTACCACTTCATCATGAGAAATAGGTAATACGAAATTCTCCGAAAAAGCATAGAACAATGAAAATGTCAAAAGATCGTGATGATGCTTTCTGTACACCGGATCCAGCGACATATATCTTAAAATATCGTTCATCCAACCCATATTCCATTTGAAGTTGAAACCCAGTCCCCCATCGTTCGTAGGTTTGGTAACGAGCGGCCAAGAGGTTGATTCTTCTGCAATCATAAGCACGTTTGGGTTTGCGGAAAAAGCGGCAATATTGAGTTGCTTTAAAAACTCTACCGCCTCCAAGTGCTCCCTGCCGCCATAGGAGTTGGTTACCCATTCTCCGTCTTTACGACCGTAATCAAGGTAGAGCATAGAAGCGACCGCATCCACTCGAATTCCATCGATATGGTATTCTTTAAGCCAATATACAGCGCTGGAAATAAGGAAACTCATAACCTCTACCTTGCCGTAATCGAATACAACAGTTCCCCATTCCTTATGCTCACCTTTGCGGTAATCGGAATATTCATAGCAAGGGGTACCATCAAACCGATAAAGGCCAAATTCATCTTTTGGAAAATGAGAAGGCACCCAATCAAGAATTACCCCGATTTCGTTTTTATGCATAATATCAACGAAACGCTTAAAATCATCAGGTGTGCCAAATCGGGATGTTGGGGCAAAATATCCTGTAACCTGATAGCCCCACGAGCCATCAAAGGGATGCTCGGTTATGGGAAGTAACTCAACATGCGTATATCCCATATTTTTGGCATAGGCCGAGAGTTCCTCTGCCAAGGTGACATAATCATAGGGGTTCCCATCGTGAAAACGCCGCCAAGAAGCCGCGTGAACTTCATATATATTAACAGGAGATTCATAAATATTCTTTTCACGTTTTTTCTCTAAAAACTCCCCATCGGTCCAATTAAACATCTTGTCCCCATAAAGACGAGAGGAATTATTGGGGGCCGTTTCGAAATGGCGGGCATAAGGGTCGCTCTTTAAAACCGTATTTCCTTCGCGGGATGTAACGGCATACTTATAGCATTGATATTCCTCTACGCCTTCAATTTCGCACTGCCAAATACCTGCGTCCACTCTATCCATCTTATGAGCGCCCATATTCCATCCGTTAAAATCGCCAACTACGCTAATTTCCTTGGCATTAGGCGCCCAAACTCTGAAAACGGCCCTATTACCCTCAAGAAAAGAGCCCAGAAACTCATAGGCATTATCACATATTCTGTTTTGAAAAGCGTTAATAAAATTCTTCACAGCCCACTTCTTGCCTTTCCTATTTTTGTTTTATTTTATTATACCACCAAAAAGTCATTATTTCAATACATTTTTGTCAAGTTTACAAGGTAAATCCAACCTATTTCATTGAGGGTTTTGTATATTTTGCACAAATTTAAACCTATTTTATTTGTTAGTTAACCCTTTCGTCGCAAGGTTTTTGGTATTGTTATCATTTCGCAATCCACCAAAACCGTTTCGGGACCGATAACCGCGATGTTTTCAAAAGGTATTATAATATCGTCTTCTCTGCCGATGAGTCCGAGGGCTTTGGGGCGTCCGTAAATAATAAGAGATGTGAGGGTGCCTTTCTCGGTATCAAGTTCAATATCAGAGATAAATCCCAGAACTCTGCCATCCTTTATACACACCACTTGTTTGTTTTTT
>JAFSAK010000049.1 GCA_017441045.1 Clostridia bacterium | reverse complement strand
ACTATATAGATAAATATATGACCTGGGCTACCTATACTCCAGAAGAAGATGGAGTTTTAATTGCATATACTTCTATTTACGGGAATACTAAAAAAGCGGCAGAGTATTTATATGAGCGCCTAAAAACCCTCGGTTGCAAAGTTTCTGTTTATGATTTGGCAAGAAGCGATATGTATGAGGCGGTAGCGGATGCCTTCAAGTTTAGTAAAACCGTTTTGGCTACAACAACATATAACGCCGATATTTTCCCCTATATGCGCGAGTTTATTGCAAAACTTACTGAGCGCAATTTCTCGGGCAGAACGGTAGGATTTATTGAAAACGGCAGTTGGGCGCCTATGGCCACCAAAATAATGAAGCAGAGATTGGAAACTGCTAAGAATTTAATCCTTGCAGAAAATTCGGTTACCTTAAATTCGTCCTTAACCGAGGAAAATAAAAAACAACTTGATGCTTTGGCAGAAGAGTTATCTAAATAACGGAGGTGAAATAAATGAAATACGTATGTGATGTTTGCGGATGGGTTTACGATGAAGAGGTTGGCTCTCCCGAAAACGATATCCCCGCGGGTACAAAGTTTGAGGATCTTCCCGATGATTTTGTTTGTCCCCTTTGCGGCGTAGATAAAGAAAATTTCAGCAAAGAAGATTAATTTAGTTAAAGCCGTACAGATTTTATCATCTGTGCGGCCTTATTTTTTTACATAAAGTTAGTTGCTAAAGTTAAGTTAAAGTGGTATAATAATCTTTAATCTAAATTATCGGAGAATTCTATGTATAAGATACTTACAAAAAAAATTCTGAATCCTACTGTTACCGAAATGGATATTGAAGCACCTTTGGTTGCCAATAAAGCCCGCGCGGGTCAGTTCATCATTTTAAGAGTTGATGAAGAGGGGGAGAGAATACCCCTTACCGTTGCAGGTGTAGATAAGGATAAGGGTTCAGTTAAAATAATTTTTCAGTTAGTCGGCGCCACAACACTTAAACTCGCCGCTAAAGAAGAAGGAGATTACCTTGAGGATTTTGTAGGTCCTCTTGGTACCGCTACCCATATAGAAGGTCTTAAAAAGGTCTGCATCATAGGTGGCGGCGTTGGTTGCGCTATTGCTATGCCCGTAGCCGCGGCTTTAAAAGAGCAGGGCGCAGATGTTACAAGTGTTATCGGTTTTAGAAATAAAGACCTTGTAATATTAGAAGATGAATTTAATTCTATTTCGAATAGGGTTTTCCTTATGACCGATGATGGCTCTTACGGGGAAAAGGGTAATGTTTGTATGCCCCTTGAAAATCTTCTTAAAAACGGCGAAAATTTCGATATGATTATCGCCATCGGTCCTCTTATTATGATGAAATTCGTGGTTGAAACCGCAAGACCTTACGGTGTTCCCGTTACCGTTTCTATGAATCCTATTATGATTGATGGAACGGGTATGTGCGGCGGATGCCGATTAACTCTTCATCAGGATGGCAAAAAAGTAACTAAATTTGCTTGTGTTGACGGTCCCGATTTTAACGGATACGAGGTTGATTTTGATGAGGCGATGTCAAGAGGCAGAATGTATGCGGATTTTGAACGCCATGCCTATGAAGAAACCTGTAATCTCTTTGCAAAGGAGGTTAAATAATGGCTTTAGTACCTCAAAAAAACGAAATGCCAACCAGAGAACCTCAAGTCAGAGCCAAAGATTTTAAAGAGGTAACTTTGGGTTATAGCGAAGAAATCGCCGTAGCCGAAGCGCAAAGATGTCTAAACTGCAAGAATAAACCTTGTGTGGATGGTTGCCCCGTTAATATTGATATTCCCGATTTTATTTCGAAAATCGCCTCTCGCAATTTTGAGGGCGCATATGAATCTATCTCAAAATCATCTTCTTTGCCCGCAGTTTGCGGCAGAGTTTGTCCTCAGGAAAAGCAGTGCGAAAGTAAATGCACAATGGGTATTAAATTTGAGCCCGTTGGTATTGGTCGCCTTGAGCGTTTTGTTGCCGATTGGCATAATGAAAATAGTAACGTTGTTCCCAATAAAGCTCAAAGCAACGGCAAAAGGGTAGCGGTTGTGGGCTCAGGTCCTTCGGGACTTGCCTGTGCGGGCGACCTTATTAAAAAAGGTTATGATGTAACAGTATTTGAAGCACTTCATACCGCAGGTGGTGTTTTGGTTTACGGCATTCCCGAATTCCGCTTACCAAAATCCATCGTTAAAAAAGAGGTGGAAACCCTCAAAGCACTCGGCGTTGATATTGAGACAAACGTAGTAATCGGTAAAACTTTAACCGTTGATGAACTTTTTGATATGGGCTATGAGGCGGTGTTTATCGGCTCGGGTGCGGGTCTTCCCAACTTTATGGGGATTGAAGGCGAATCACTTAAGGGCGTTTATTCCGCCAATGAGTTTTTAACCCGCAGCAATCTTATGAAGGCATATCTCGATAATTCCTCAACACCTATCATTAAAGGCGGCAAAGTTGCCGTTGTAGGCGGCGGCAATGTGGCAATGGATGCGGCAAGAACTGCTCTTCGCTTAGGTGCAGAAAAGGTATACATTGTTTATAGACGCTCTATGGATGAACTTCCCGCCCGTAAAGAAGAGGTGGAACACGCCATAGAAGAAGGTATAGATTTTAAACTCCTTTGTAATCCCGTAAAGATTATCGGCTACGAAAATAAAGAGGATATAAGGGATAGCAAAAACGGATTTGTAACAGGTATCGAGTGCATAAGGATGGAACTCGGCGAACCGGATGAGAGAGGTCGCCGCCGCCCTGTACCCGTAGAAAATTCGGAGTTTACTTTGGATGTCGATGCGGTTATTATGGCCATAGGCACTTCACCTAATCCTTTAATTAAAAACACCACCGAGGGACTTACTGTTAATTCCCGCGGAGGTATAGTCGTTAATGAAGATGGTCTTACTTCTAAAGAAGGGGTATTTGCAGGGGGCGATGCCGTAACGGGCGCCGCCACCGTAATCTCGGCTATGGGGGCAGGTAAAACCGCCGCTAAAGCCATAGATGAATTTTTAAATAAGCAATAATAAAAACGCTCACAGAAAAGCGTGTTGTCCTTAACGGAGAAATACAAAAGCCGAGTGGGATAACAGAAAATACAGTATAGTCAAGCGGCTATACTGTATTTTTTATGCTTAAAACAACAAATTTCGCAACTTTTTCAAAACTACTTTATTTTTATT
>JAFSAK010000048.1 GCA_017441045.1 Clostridia bacterium | reverse complement strand
GAAACGAGAAGGGGATTTTCCTTATCGCCGAACTTCTTGCCGGTGATGCCTTCCATCTTGTCGATGTATTCCATAATCTGTGCCTGGATATCATCGTTAATTTTTCTGCCATCCTCATAGTACTGTGTGCAGGCCTCAGTAGTAACGGTGAAACCCTGAGGAACGGGAAGACCGATTTTGGTCATCTCAGCAAGGTTAGCGCCTTTACCGCCGAGGAGTTCACGCATGGATGCGTCGCCCTCGCTAAAAAGGTAAACAAACTTGTGACTCATTTACGAATCAACCTCCTAAAAAATTTGTGGATAAAGATCCATTTTTAACTTATTTAACGCTAACATATAAATATATGTTTCGCGTATCTATGTCATTATACCAAAAAAAATTTCAAAAATAAAGTGTTTTTTACAAAAATTTGGATTTATATGATAAAAAACCAAAGTAAAGCGCCTAAATTCAAAAAAAACTATGATTTTTATACATAAAAAGCGCCGTTTTTAATGAAACGGCGCATAAATTATTTGTTTTTAAAATTGATAATTCTAAGTATAACGGGGGCGAGAATTATATTGGTGATAAGTTCAAATATGAAATTGCCGCCTGCAAGACCTAAGAACATATAGGAAGTTGCGTTTTTAAATCCTTCCGCGAAGCCCCATTCTGTAATGGCGCTCATAAAGAAAATTTTACAACCGAGAAGGAACACACCTGTGTTCACTACGGGGCAAACAACTGCCGCCGCCATAACGGCAAGATATTTGTTGTGTTTTTCAAGAATTTTGTAGGTAAGTCCCGATAGTGTTCCGCAAAGGATACCTTTAGCAAGAACGGTGATAATCGTACCCGCAACATCAACGGCAAAAAATGCGGCGGCATCACCGCTTAAAATTACCGCAGCGCCGAAAACCAGACCTAACCAACCGCCGATTTTATAGTCACAAAGAGCGGCTCCCAACACTATCGGCACCAAAACCAAAGATATTGAAAAGGGGCCGAAGCGGATAAAAGAGCCCAGCAATTGCAGTACGATAACGAGGGCGGTTAAAACTGCCCCGAGCACCAACTTTTTGGTGCTTTCCTGTCTTTTGTTTGTCATAAAATTACCTCCGATACTGTCCGTAGGATGCTTCGCATCAGTGAAGAGATAAGAGTTAAAAGTGAAAAGTTAAGGTGTTTGCCGTTGGCAAACGAATTCAACTTCTCTTCACGGAAAGGAAATATCCTTTTTGGTACAGTTCATAATAAATTTGACATATATAAACTGAAAAATCAGTTATGCCTAAGGGGTGGATTATTTATTCTTTTCGTAAATTTCGCGAAGGCCTTCGAGGAGAAGGTTTTCATTGTAAATTATTTCACTTTTGCAGTGGGATATAATTTCCTTTGAAAGTCCCCCCGTTGCTACAACGGTTGGGATTTCATCCAATTCTTCGGAAATTCTTTCTATAAGCCCGTCTATCATAGATGCGGTGCCGAGAATAAGACCCGAACGCATACAGTCAACAGTATTTCTGCCGATAACCGAAGGGGGCGCAGAAAGGTTTATTGAAGGAAGCTGAGAGGTGTTTTCGGTGAGGGCTTTAAGGGTGAGCATAACGCCTGCCGCAATAGAGCCGCCCAAAAACTGACCTTCACTATTGATAACGCTTACGGTGGTTGCCGTTCCCATATCAATTACAATGCAGGGAAGGGTATATTCGCTTATAGCGCCCACCGCTCCTGCAACAAGGTCTGCGCCAAGTTGCGCGGGGTTGTCTATTTTGATATTAAGTCCCGTTTTAAGACCGGGACCGAGTTCGAGAGGAACAATGTGACAGAGCAGGGAAATGGCATTGGCCACCGATGTAGCAACAGTAGGCACAACCGAAGATATAATGCAATCCTCAATATCTCTGTAATCCGTATTGTGAAGCGCCAGAATATCTTTGATGGCAACGGCGTATTGGTCGCGGGTGAGGCGGGTATCGGTGGAAAGCCGCGCCGTAAAAAGCAGAACGCTTTCATCATAAACACCCAAAGTTAAATTGGTATTGCCGATATCAATGGCAAGAAGCATAGTTATAACTCCTTTTCGTGAATTTTAACGCCCGCAAGTCGCAATTTTTCTTGCAGAGCGGATATATCGATTTTATCGAAATCGGGATTTAGAGCCGCCGCAGTTCCCGCGGCTTCTCCAGATACTGCGCAAACGGGAATAACCCTTGTTATATCCCAAAGTTCATCATCGCTGGAAATGCATCTGCCTGCCGCAAGAAGATTTTTAATTTTTTTGCCTTTGAGGCAGGAGAAAGGAAGTTCATATATGGGTCCGCAACTTTTCCAGTCAGGGAAAAGGCCTACGCTATCGGAAAACTCCTTGTGCATTTCTTTTTCGCCTTGGGTGTATTTACCTACAATCCGCCTCGTCATACGCAGTTGGGGTATAGAGGGCATTGTAGATAGGGAGTGAGTTTCACTTAAAGGTCCGTTTTTAAGGAACTCATCGAGCATAAGTTTATGGGAAAGAATCGTTCTTTCGGAATTTTCTTTGGCATTAATTCCCGAAATGGAACGGGTGGTTTTAACAATGTCCAGTTCATCATCCTCTTGTTGCGAATCGCAAGCGCCGATGGGACGAAGCAGAGTTTTACCCCCAAGGGTTTCAATGCACCAAGCGGCAAGGATATTGCCATTTCTTTCCGATAATACAGTGTCTTCACCTGCAAGATGGCATATATCCGCATCTCCCGTACAGTCAACAACCGCCTTTACGGAAATCGCCTCTCTGCCCGATTTATTTTCGGTTATAAGATGGGTGATAGCACCCTTTTTTACCAAGGTTTCGCAAACAGCGGTGCCGTAAAGAATATCTACGCCGTTTTCTGTAAGCAACTGCTCACAGCGTATCGCAAAGACATTTGGATTATAGTAGGTGAGATATCGTTCTTTTTTGATATCCTCGCCCTTTATCCATTCTTCTGCTTTGTGGGGATATTCGCTTCCATTTGCTACCGAGAGTTTAATCAATTCTTCAGCAATTCCGTAGCAAACCTGCTTGCCCTTGCCGTCACAGATGGGTAGATAAATCACAATAAGCCCTGCCGTAGCAAGACCGCCTAACATATATTCCCGTTCAATAAGCAGGGTTTTGGCGCCGTTTCTCGCCGAGGCGAGAGCGGCAGAAATACCCGCTATTCCACCACCTACAACTACGGTATCATAGTTATCGGTAACGGGCGTTTTTCGTTTCTTTTCGGTTATATGCATAAAATTCACCCCAAGTGTGCTTTACCCGTATATATTAACACTTATATATAAAAAAATCAACAGATTAAAATATAATTTCAGTTAAAAAAACAGTTGACTATTTTGCGACTCACTGTTATAATGTTCTATGCTAAACGGAGAAATATGCCGTTTAACCCTTGCTGCGTGTGACCGCACGCGGCCAAAAGTCCAAAAGGAGGTGCAACGAAATGACCAATAAGTATGAGGCAGCTCTTATCTATTCTGTAGCAGGCGGCGATGATGCCGTTAACGCTCTTAAGGATAAGTTTAATGACCTTATCGCTAAAAATGGCACGGTCGAAAATGTTGACGAATGGGGCAAGCGTCGTCTTGCTTACCTTATCAACGATGAGGCAGAGGGCTATTATGTATTCACTACATTTACAAGCGGCCCCGAATTCCCCGCAGAACTCGAGCGTGTAGCAGGTATTACCGATGGCGTTCTTCGCGTTATGGTAATCAAAAAGTAATGGAGGATTTTAAATTATGTTCAATTTAGTAGTATTAACTGGTCGCCTTACCGCTGATCCGGAGCTCAAAACCACTCCTAACGGTATCTCAGTGACTTCATTCTCCATCGCCGTAAGTCGCCGCTACCGTTCAGGCGAAGAAACTCAGGCCGACTTCATCAACATTGTTGCATGGCGTCAGAACGCTGAGTTCATTACTAAGTATTTCAAGAAGGGCAATATGATTGGTATCGAGGGCGCTATTCAGACCCGTCGTTATACCGATAAAAACGGCAATAACCGTACTGCTTTTGAGGTTGTTGTTAATAATGCCCAGTTTGTAGAGTCTAAGAGGGATTCGGCAGGGGGCGCTGATGATAGTGCCGCTTCTTATTCCAATGCTGATGCAGGTGATTTCACCGAAATCGGCGGTATGGATGATGACCTACCCTTCTAATACTCTTCTTTTAATCCAGTAAAGGATAATTACTGTAAAGGAGGAACTTTCAAATGGAAAAGAACGATAAGCCCGCATTCAGAAAGGCACGTAAGAAAGTTTGCCATTTCTGTGCTGATCGTATAGAAGAAATCGATTATAAGGATGTTGCTCGTCTTCGCAAGTTCGTTTCTGAACGCGCAAAGATTTTACCCCGTCGTGCAACAGGCACCTGCGCTAAGCATCAGCGTGCTCTTACCACCGCTATTAAGCGCGCACGTCAGGTAGCACTTCTCCCTTATGTTAACGATTAATTGATTTTTACCCCGATTCGTGTGAGTCGGGGTTATTTTTTGTCAAAATGAGTTGACATATAAAATATTATATGATATTATTTCCTTGTTGATAGAGGCGCGGCCTACATTAGTAGCACCCAAAATTGCTCGGATAAGCAGGGTGCGAAAGGGGAAGCCGCCGAAACGGTTTATCTTTATCCGAAGATAGATTGTTGGGATATTGCATAATATGTAATATACTGTCACATTTTGTGGAGTGCTATCTTAAAGGTTTGTATCTTTTACGGTAAGCGCTAAAAATGCTTACCGTTTTTATTTTAGGAGGAGAAAAAATGACTAAAAAAGGAATCATTTCCAAAGTGCTCATTTTTGCTTTCATCGTGGCTTTTGGTGTTTTGTGCGCCTTCACCGGTTCTATTACAAGCCCCGTTGGAACATTATGGTCACTGTTCCCACCCGTTGTGGCAATCGGTTTGGCCCTTATAACTAAAGAGGTATATTCTTCTTTGTTTGTGGGCGTACTTGCAGGTGGACTTTTAGCCACCGGCTTTAAGCCCCTTGAAACAGTTAATAAGATAACCAATGAAGGCCTTATTGAATCTGTTTCGGGTACCGCAGGTATCTTCGTATTTTTAGTAGTTCTCGGCGCTATTGTTGCTCTGCTTAATAATGCGGGCGGCTCTCAGGCATTTGGTAACTGGGCAGCTAAGAATGTTAAGAGCAAGGTTGGCGCTGCTCTCGCAACCTTTGTTTTCGGTATCCTTATCTTTATCGATGACTATTTTAACTGCTTAACCGTTGGAGCAGTTATGCGTCCCGTAACCGATGAAGCCAAGATTTCCCGTGCAAAGCTTTCATATCTTATTGACGCTACTGCAGCGCCTATTTGCATGATAGCTCCTATTTCTTCTTGGGCAGCAGCAGTTTCAGAGTATGTTCCTGAAGGTCAGGACGGTCTATCACTCTTTATTCAGGCAATACCTTATAACTTCTATTCACTTTTAACCTTTGTGTTTATTATTGCTATCACCCTTATGAAGTTTGACTTCGGTCCTATGCGCCTTCACGAGATGAATGCCGCTAAGGGCGACTTATTTACCTTCGGCGGTGAAGTTAAGGATGAAGACGAAGTAGAATATGATGAGGAAGAAGTTCTCGATAAATCTCACGCAAAGGTTATCGACCTTGTTTTCCCCATACTCGTTCTTATCGCAGTTTGTGTTTATGCCCTATATTATGTAGGTCAGACCGGTGGACTCAGCTTTGCAGATGCTTTCGGTAATACTGATGCTACCGTTGCTCTTCCTTGGGGTGGACTTGTTGCTCTTGTGGTAGTTATTATTTACTTTATTGCAAGACGCCTTATTACCTTCAAACAGGCAATGGCTTCTATTCCTAAGGGCTTTAAGGCAATGGTACCCGCTATCCTTATCTTGACTCTTGCTACCTCTCTTAAAAATATGACCGGTCTTTTAGAGTCCTCTACCTTTGTTGAAAATGCTCTCGCAGATGTTGGCGGATTGCAGAACTTCTTGCCCGCAATTATCTTCCTCGTAGCTTGCGGAATTTCTTTCGCAACGGGTACTTCTTGGGGAACCTTCGGAATTCTTATTCCCATCGTTCTTGCAATCTTCCCCGTAGGCAGCGCCCTTGGTACTATCGGTATGTCGGCTTGCCTTGCAGGCGCGGTTTGCGGCGACCATTGCTCACCCATCTCTGATACAACCATTATGTCTTCAGCGGGTGCTCAGTGTAACCACATTAACCACGTTTCAACCCAGCTTCCGTATTCACTAACCGTTGCGGGTATATCCTTCGTTACATATATAATTGCAGGTTTTGTAAGCAATTGGATGATAGTTCTTCCCATAGGCGTTGCTTTAACTATCGGAACCCTGGTTGTTCTAAAATTTGCTACTGCTAAAAAAGCATAAAAATATTGCAAAAAATAATCACTGCATCTATAATGTATAGGTGCAGTGATTTTTATATCAAATTTCATATTAAAGCGCCCCTTGTCTAAAGGGGAGAGGGCCGCGCTTTAGCGTGGCGAGGGGATTTAATAAAGCATAAGTGTGATAATGCAGTGATTTTAATTTATCTTATAAGTGGTGATAAAAATCAAAAGAGAACTTTCAAAGCAGACCGAAATTGAGCGCAGTATAATTAAGCGCTATCGCAAAGTTATCTGGAATAACTTTGTGGGCGCGGTTAAAGAGTATGAACTTATAAAAGAAAATGATAATATTGCAGTTTGTATTTCAGGCGGTAAAGATTCTATGATTCTTGCGAAATGTATGCAAGAACTTCATAAGCATAGCGAGGTTCCTTTTAACCTTAAATTTATCGTTATGGACCCCGGTTACGCCGAGCCAAACAGAAAACTTATAGAAGAAAACCTTGCAACAATGGGAATTGATGCCGAAATATTCGAAAGTGATATTTTTGACGTTGCTTATGGCGCAGGGGGTTCTCCCTGTTACCTTTGCGCTCGAATGCGTAGGGGAGCGCTTTATGCAAAAGCCAAATCTCTCGGTTGCAATAAAATTGCTCTTGGTCACCATTTTGATGATGTTATTGAAACTCTTCTTATGAGTATGATGTATTCATCGGAAATCAAAACTATGCTTCCCAAACTTCATAGCACCAATTTTGAGGGTATGGAACTTATCCGCCCCCTTTATAAAGTGAAGGAAAAGGATATTATAAATTGGGCAAATTATAATGGGCTTAAGTTTTTGCAGTGTGCTTGTAAATTTACGGCGGAAAGTGAAGAATTGGAAGAACTTTCCAAACGCAAGGAAATCAAAGCGCTTATAAAAGAAATTAAGAAAACCAATCCAAATGTAGATGATAATGTATTCAGAAGTTTGCATAATGTAAATATGGCAACTATACCGGGTTGGCGCGATGCAGATAGCGGCGAAACCCATACATTTTTAGAAAAATATTAAAACAAAACAGCCAAGGCGTTATCGCCTTGGCTTAAATTTTTATTAAATTAGAAACCTAAAAGTTCGGTACCTGCTTTTTCAAGTTCGCCTCTTCGCTTATCTGCAAGAGTGCTATCCTTTCCTACGGCACTGGCATAAATCTTAATCTTGGGCTCTGTTCCCGAAGGACGAACGATAAGATAACTTTCATCCGCAAGATAGAATCCGATAACATTGGATTTGGGAAGGTCGATGGCGGTTTCTTTGCCGTTTACCGTATCTATGCTCTTTTGTGAGCCAAAATCCTTAATGAGAATAACGGGGCTTCCCGCAATTTCTTTAGGTGGATTTTCGCGAAGAGAGGTCATAAGGCCTTTGATTTTTTCCATACCCGTCTGTCCTTCACAGGTGAAACTCTTCTGCATACAGTAGAAATATCCGTGCTTTTTATAGATGCTGTCAAGAACATCGATAAGGGTTAGGTTTTTGGTTTTATAGTAGGCAGTCATTTCACAGATAAGCATTGATGCAACAACTGCATCCTTATCCCTTGCGAAATCTCCTGCAAGATAGCCGTAACTTTCCTCAAAACCGAGGATATATCTATCGGTTTCGCCAACCTTTTCAAGTGCGGTTATCTGTTCGCCGATAAATTTGAAACCTGTGAGAACATCTATCATCTGGCATCCGTATTCTTCTGCAACCTTTTTGCAAAGGTCTGTAGAAACAATGGATTTTACTGCTATGGGTTTTTCGGCTAAAGTGCCCATTTCTTTCTTGCGTGAGAGCATATAGTCAAGAAGAAGAACGCCCACGTCGTTACCCGTAAGAAGTTT
>JAFSAK010000047.1 GCA_017441045.1 Clostridia bacterium | reverse complement strand
TTTTTTTATTCTTCTTTTTTGCTATGTGGATAAGTTCTTTATAAAGTGAACTGTCCGCACCTTTTGGTAAACTACCTGAAACGCAGATAATATCGCTTTCATCTGCGGACTTATCAAACTCATTAATTAGTTCGGAAATACTTTCTTTAGTGACCGCGGGACCTGATTCGAGAAGTTCGGTGGAATTACCCGATTTATCGGAAATATTGGTGTTAATTCTGGTCTCTCCGCAGATTCTTGTAAATCTATCTTGAATACCGAGTTTTTTAATTTCCTCGCTAACAAATTCACCGTTTCTCCCGCCAATAAATCCAAGAGCAACGGTATTTTCGCCCAGCAGCGAGGCAACACGGGCTACATTTATACCTTTGCCACCTGCAGTAGCGGTAAATTTATAGGGGCGGTGCACTTTGCCCACAGTAAGTTTATCAACAAAATAAACTTTATCAATGGTCGGATTAGCGGTAACAGTTAAAATCATATTCTCACCTCGCAAAAACTTAACAAAGTAATTATAACACTCAAAAATTAAAACCGCAAGGAGCAAAGAGAAAATTTCAGGACATCAAATATTATATAATCTATATTGAAAAAAGAGAGGTAATGAAATATAATGTATATATACCTTCTTATTGTTTGAGGAGAAAATTTAATGGAAATTAAAGAGAGCTTATGGAATAATTTTAAAAGGCTAGATTTCGAATTTGAAGGAAGAAATGCTATACTTATTTGTCCCGATGAGGCCGTCGAGGGAAATAAATGGCTTTATAAGACCGAATATTTCGACGCTTTTCCCAATTTCGAAATTGAAATGGTTAAAAAAGGATATTTTTTAGCGCATGTGCAAAACACCTACCGTTTATGTCCTGAAGAGGATACGGATATGCGTCCTCGGTTTTGCGAATTTTTAAAAGAAAATTTCGGACTTAATGAGAAATGTTTGCCCGTAGGAATGAGTTGCGGCGGTATGCAAGCGGTATATTTTGCCGCTAAATATCCGCAGTATATTGCTGCGCTTTATATTGATGCTCCCGTGCTTAATTTGTTAAGTTGGCCGTTGGGACTTGGCAATTGCAAAGGTCCGTCGGTAGATGAATTTAATAAATATGTTGGAATTCCGATTAATGAGATGTTGAATTACAGAAACCATCCCATCGACCATAAGGAAGAACTTCTTAAATCGGGAATACCCGTATTTATGATTTCGGGGGATAGTGACGTTATTGTGCCTTATGAGGAAAACGGTAAGATGCTTACCGATTATTTCAGGGCAAATATTACTGAAATTATCAAACCGGGCTGTGACCACAATCCTCACGGACTTGATGATTTAACGCCTTTATTTGATTTTGTAAAAAAATATTATTAATATAACAGATATTTTCAATCGCTTTTTTCATAGGATTATATATGAAAGAAGTGATATGCTTGAAAAGAATTTTATTATCCTTTTGTTTTGTAACGATTATCTGCTCCTTAACTGCAATCTCCTTTTCGGGAATAGGTAAAATCCTAACATCCGCCGATATAATACCGCGAAAAACCATAATTCTTGATGCGGGTCATGGCGGGTTTGATGGGGGCGCAGTAGCAGGAGATGGAACGGTGGAAAAGGATATAAATCTTGCAATTTGCAAGAAAATCAAAGTCCATCTTGAATTTAACGGATATGAGGTTGTTATGACCCGTAGCGAAGATACGGGCACCGAAAATATTAAGGGTAGCATCACGAAGCGGAAGAAAAACGATATGCAAAACCGTCTTAATATGATGAAGGAAAATTCGGATGCAATATTTGTAAGTATTCATCTTAATAAGTTTACCACTTCTGCGGCTCGTGGTGCTCAGGTTTTCTATACGCCTAATTTCAATGCTGCGGAAGTTTTAGGGGAGAATATACAGTCATCTATAATATCTCTCCTGCAACCCGAAAATACTCGCGTAATAAAGCGTGGCACTTCAAGTACATATCTTCTTAAAAACGCCACTGTACCCGCGGTTATAGTTGAGTGTGGGTTTTTGAGTAACAGTATAGACCTTGCCAATTTAAAAACCGATAAATATCAATCACAAATGGCATTTTCCATAACACAAGGAATAAGTAATTATTTAGAAAACGAAGGATGAGAAAAATGGCGCCCAAAACTAAAAAAGCATTTATTTGTACCTCTTGCGGATACGAAAGCCCTAAATGGACGGGGCAGTGCGCGGGATGCGGAGAATGGAATACTATGACCGAGCAATTAGTTACCGCTCAAAAGAGTTCTTCCATCGTATCCTCTGTAGCAATTAAAACTGCATCTGCTAAAAATCTTTACGATATCAAACCTATGGATGAGCATCGTTTTGTTACGGGAATTAAGGAGCTTGACAGAGTTTTGGGTGGCGGTATTGTAAAGGGCTCGGTGGTGCTTTTAAGCGGTGATCCTGGTATTGGTAAATCAACAATTCTTCTTCAGATTTGCGAGGCCGTCAGATCCGAACTTAATGTTCTGTATGTTTCGGGCGAAGAATCCGCAACCCAAATAAAACTTCGTGCGGCGCGACTTGGTGTTAAGGGCGAAAATATAACCGTTATGTCCGAAACCGATACCCAGGCAATTTGCGAATATATAACCAATGTTAAGCCGCAACTTGTTATGATTGATTCTATTCAGACTTTGCAGATAGAGGAACTTCCATCTTCTGCCGGAAGTATCGTTCAGGTCAGAGAATCTACCAATTTGCTTTTAAGAGTCGGTAAGAGTTTGGATATCCCTGTTATTATCGTGGGACACGTTAACAAAGGCGGCGATATTGCAGGACCTAAGGTGCTTGAACATATTGTAGATACTGTTCTGTATTTTGAAGGGGAGAGAAATCAATCTTATAGAATTCTCAGGGCCATCAAAAATCGCTTCGGTTCCACCAATGAAATCGGAGTTTTTGAAATGGGAGAAAAGGGGCTTATGGAGGTTGAAAATCCATCAGCTATGATGCTTTCGGGCAGAATGAAAAATGTTTCGGGTGACTCCATTACATGTGTAATTGAAGGCACCAGACCTATTCTCGCCGAGGTGCAGGGACTTGTTACCACTACCGGTTTTGGAAATCCAAGAAGAATGTCAACGGGCTTTGATTTCAATCGCCTTAATTTGCTTTTGGCGGTGCTTGAAAAGCGTATGGGACTGTATTTTTCAAACCTTGACACCTATCTTAATATAGTAGGCGGTATGAGGGTGGACGAGCCCGCCGCAGATTTAGCGGTATGTATGGCTCTGGTATCGGGGCTCCGCGACGTGCCCATTGATGAAAAAATGATTGCTTTTGGTGAGGTTGGACTTTCCGGAGAAATAAGAAGTGTGCCAAGAGCGGCGGCAAGAGTTATGGAAGCGGCGCGATTGGGTTTTGATAAATGTATAGTTCCCAAAGCTTGTCTTAAAAAACTTACCAATATCCCTGAAGGCATATCTGTTATCGGTGTTAGTAATCTAAGCGAAGCAATATCAATGATAAGGTGAATATATGTTAAATCATTTATATACAAAGCAGGGTAAGAACCTACCTGATATTCCGCACAATATATATCCGAGACCGAATTTTAGAAGAAAATCTTTTTTCTGTCTTAACGGTGTTTGGGATTTTTGTGCCATAAAAAACGGAGAAGATGCGGAATATAACGAAAAAATAGTGGTTCCCTTTGTACCTGAAAGCAAACTTTCGGGTATTAATCGCACCTTCCCAAAAGGCACAATATTTTGTTATAAGAGAGAATTTTCCTTTCCCCGTGGTTTTAAAAAGGAGCGAGTGCTTTTGCATTTCGGCGCCGTAAACCAAAAGGCAGAAGTGTATCTTAACGGAGTTCTTTTGGGCGAACATAAGGGCGGATATATGCCGTTTTCCTTTGATATTACCGAAGTTCTCGCCAAAAATAATATTTTGGAATTAAGGGCTAAAAACGATTTTGATGATTTTGTTTTGCCCTATGGTAAGCAGTGTCGTAAAAGAGGCGGAATGTGGTATACTGCGGCTTCAGGAATATGGCAGACCGTATGGTGCGAAAGCGTACATGAAAATCACATTAAAAATATTAAAATCACCGCGGATACTAATTGCGCACTATTTGAAATCGAAGGCGCAGATAGCGGCGAAATTATTATTGATACCAAAGAAGGCAGGGTTGCATTGCCTTTTAAACATTCAAAAGCCATCTATAAACCAGCAAACCCAGTTAATTGGACGCCTGAAAATCCATATCTTTATTATTGTACTGTAATTTCGTGTGAGGATAAGGTGGAAACATACTTTGCCTTAAGAAGCGTGGAAATTAAGGAAGTTAACGGTGTTATGAGAACTTGTCTTAATGGAAAACCATATTTCTTCCACGGACTTTTAGACCAAGGATATTTTAGCGACGGAATTTTCACCCCCGCATCTTTGGAACTTTTTGAGCAAGATATAAAAACGGCAAAAGAACTTGGATTTAATATGCTAAGAAAACATATTAAGGTTGAGCCGCCGCAGTTTTATTATGACTGTGACCGACTGGGTATGGTTGTTTTTCAGGATATGGTTAATAACGGAAAGTATTCATTTTTCCGCGATACCGCCCTTGCGACCGTTGGCTTTAAGAAACTGCCGCAATTTATGATGAGTCGCACCCGAGCGCAAAAAGAGGAGTTTTATAATTCGCTAAAAGAAACGGTAGAACATCTTAATAATTATCCTTCTATCTGCTGTTATACCATATTTAATGAGGGTTGGGGACAGTTTGATGAGGATGATATGTATCTTCGCATTAAACTTATGAAAACGGGCCGACTTATTGATACGGCTTCGGGTTGGTTTAAAACCGATAAGAATGATTTTGAAAGTTTGCATATCTATTTTAAGAAAATCAGAATCAAGCCGAAGAGCAAACCTATTTTTCTTTCGGAATTCGGCGGTTATTCCTTTAATCCTAAAGGACATGTTTTTAATGCTGAAAAAACCTATGGTTATAAACTCTTTGAAAACCGTAAAGAATTTGAAAATGCGCTTCTCAAGCTTTTCGAAAATGAAGTTATTCCCGCAATAAAGATCGGACTTTGCGCAACCGTTTATACCCAACTTACCGACGTTGAGGATGAAACCAACGGACTTATAAGCTATGATAGAGAAGTGGTTAAGGTGGATAAACGCCGTATGCGAAGCGTGTCAAATAAAATCTTTAAAGAGTTTAATAATGTTACAAAATAAAAAAAAGAGACAACATATTTGTAAAGCATCTCTATTTTGAGAGTTTGTTGAAATTTTAAGCAATGTATGTTAATATAGTATTGTAAATTGAAAGGATGTGTTTTGTTATGAGTTATTGTATTAAATGCGAGAAAGAAATAGAAAAAGGCGCCGCTTTTTGTACCGAATGCGGAGCACCCGTAGAAAAAGAAACCTCTGCTAATCCCGAGCAAAATAAAGTTCCCGTACAATCACCGACTTTTAACGAAGAATTTGATAGGGAAGAGCGCGAGTTTCTTGATAACACCCATAAGCTTCTTCGTTGGGAACTTAAAGCTTGGAGTATTGCTTCTAAGGTTTCGATTATTATGGGCATTGTCTATGCGGTTGTGTTTTCGATTTACACCATCGTTGGAATAGCAATGTTTGCTAGCGATTATTTTCTCGGTGGATTTTTCATAGGATTTGGAACGACTGCCGCAATACTTGGTGGCGTTATGTTTATTGGCATCGGTATAGTAAGCAGAAAGGCGGCCGAAAGGATTCCGCAGTATATAGACACTGTTTATACCGATTTCTCAATTTCTTATAAACGTTGCGGAAATATAGGTATGCTCATTTTCAACGTTGTTTTAGGCGTTGTTTCACCAATTTTCTTTATCATCAATTTTGTTAGAATGAAAGCTAATCGAAATGTAATTGAAAGAATACTGAAAAATCAAAACGTTCAGGGATAATAGATTGACTAAAAGAGCCCCCAAGGACCTCTTCTTTACGGAGAGTGCCTTGAGGGTTATTGTTTTATCCTAAAAGTATATCTGAAATCAGCATTAAAGAGAAACCTGCAAGTAAAGCGTAGGTAGCGCCCCGTTGAGCGCCGTGAGAGTGTGTTTCGGGTATCATTTCATCGCTTACTACATATAGCA
>JAFSAK010000046.1 GCA_017441045.1 Clostridia bacterium | reverse complement strand
TACTATTCTTCGCTATGCAAGGCAACTGGGTCTTGGCATAGGCATAATAGGTCTTTATAACATTCAGTTTATTGTGGATAAGGATGATAATGTCTTCATTATCGAGGTTAATCCCCGTTCTTCAAGAACTGTTCCTTTCCTTTCCAAAGCAACGGGTTATAGTTTAGCCGATATTGCCACTGAGGTTATCCTCGGCAGGTCATTAAAAGAGCAGGGAATATTCGATATTTATCCTAAGGAAAAGGATAGATGGTATGTTAAGGTGCCCGTTTTTTCCTTTAATAAAATCAGAGGTCTTGATGCATATCTTTCACCCGAAATGAAGTCAACGGGTGAAGCCATAGGTTACGATGATAAATTAAACCGCGCTCTTTATAAAGCTTTGCAGGCATCGGGCCTAAAGGTGAAAAATTACGGTACTGTTTTCGCAACAATAGCCGATAAAGATAAGGAAGAAGCTCTACCGTATATCCGCAGATTTTATAATCTCGGTTTCAATATAGAGGCAACTTCGGGAACTGCCGAATTCCTAAAGAAAAACGGAATTCGCACCCATGTTCTCAAGAAAATCAGTGAAAATAGCAACGAAATACCCGATGCCATCCGTCAGGGTCATATCGCTTATGTTATCAATACCAAAGATATTGATGCGGGTGTTTCAAGGGATGGTCAAGAGATAAGAAAATGCGCTACTGAAAATAATGTTAATATCTTTACGGCTCTTGATACAGTAGGCGTTCTTCTCGATGTACTTGAGGAAACCACTCTAACTATTTCAACCATTGACGCATAGGAGAATCTAAATGAAACAAGGAATTTATTCCGTTAAATCCAATGTAAAAATAGCCGCTTCCGTTTATAAAATGGAACTTTGCGGTGATACGGAGGGTCTTACTAAATCGGGTCAGTTTATCAATATAAAGATAGACGGAATGTATTTAAGAAGACCCATTTCCGTATGTGATTGTGAGGACGGAGTTATAACCATAATTTATAAAGTTGTGGGTAAAGGCACCGAGATTATGTCTCAAATGAAAGAGGAAACAAAACTTGATATACTCACCGATTTGGGCAATGGTTATGACATTTCAAAATCGGGAGATAAACCTCTGCTTTTGGGTGGTGGAGTAGGGGTTCCGCCCCTGTATTTCCTCGCAAAAAAGCTCATAGCGGAAGGCAAAAAAGTTTCGGTCATTCTTGGATTTAATACAAAAGACGAAGTTTTTTATGAGGATGAATTCAAGGCCCTCGGCGCTTCGGTAACCGTTACAACCGTTGATGGCAGTTACGGTACTAAAGGTTTTGTGACCGACGCTATGGATGAAATCGATTATACGTATTTTTATACTTGCGGTCCCGAGCCCATGCTCAAAGCAATTTATAAAACCGCTAAAACCGGCGGTCAGATGAGTTTTGAGGAAAGAATGGGTTGCGGTTTTGGGGCTTGTATGGGTTGCTCTTGTAAAACCATTACGGGTTATAAGCGAATTTGCAAGGATGGTCCCGTTCTTGAAAAGGAGGAAATTTTATGGGAAATTTAAGTGTTAACCTTTGCGGTATAGAACTTGATAACCCCATAATTCCCGCCAGCGGAACTTTCGGTTATGGTTATGAGTTCGCAGAATTTTACGATATAAACATACTCGGCACCTTTTCTTTTAAAGGTACTACCAAAGATGCCCGTTTCGGTAATCCAACACCACGAATAGCTGAATGTTATATGGGTATGATTAACGCCGTAGGGCTTCAAAATCCGGGCGTTGATAAGGTAATCGGTGAAGAATTGCCAAAACTTAAAAAGTGTTTCAACAAAAAAGTTATGGCCAATGTTAGCGGTTTTTCGGTGGAGGATTATGCCTATACCTGCGAAAAACTTGATAAGTGCCAAGAAGTAGGTTGGCTTGAAGTTAATATCAGTTGCCCCAATGTTCATGGCGGCGGTATGAGTTTCGGTACAAGTCCCGAAGCGGCGGCAGAGGTTGTAAGGGCTGTTAAAAAGGTAACAACCAAGCCCGTTATTATAAAACTTTCCCCAAATGTTACCGATATTGTGGCTATAGTCAAGGCCTGTGAAGAAGCAGGAGCAGACGGTATCAGTTTGATAAATACCCTTCTTGGAATGAGAATTGACCTTAAAACCCGTAAGCCCGTAATTGCCAATAAAATGGGCGGTTTTTCGGGTCCCGCAATTTTCCCCGTAGCAGTCAGAATGGTTTATCAGGTGGCGCAGTCCGTTAATATTCCCGTAATCGGTATGGGCGGCGTTTCAACGGCTGAAGACGTTATCGAAATGATGTTAGCGGGGGCAACCGCAGTAGAAATCGGCGCCGCAAACCTTGTTGATCCCTATGTTTGTCGTGATATTATAAATGAACTACCAAATGTAATGAAAAAATATAATATAGAAAAATTAAGCGATATTATAGGAGGAGTAAAATAATGGGTAAGGATGTTATTGTTGCTTGTGATTTTTCAAGCGCCGAGGCAGTTTATGCCTTTCTTGACAAGTTTACCGAGAGAAAACCCTTTGTTAAAATCGGTATGGAACTTTTCTATGCTGAAGGCCCACAGATTGTAAAGGAAATTAAAAAGAGGGGTCATAAGATTTTCCTTGACCTTAAACTTCACGACATTCCCAATACAGTTAAAAAGGCAATGAATGTGCTTTCGAACTTGGATGTTGATATCTGTAATCTTCACGCCGGCGGAACAGTAAGAATGATGGAATCCGCTTTAGAAGGACTTACCCGTGAAGACGGCACAAGACCTTTGCTTATTGCCGTAACACAACTTACTTCTACCGACCAAGAAAGTATGGAAAATGACCTGCTTATAAAAGAGCCCATTGATAAGGTTGTTATGCATTATGCCGCCAACGCTAAAAAAGCAGGGCTTGACGGTGTTGTTTGCTCACCCTTAGAGGCGGGTAAAGTTCACGAAATCTGCGGAAATGAATTTTTGACTATAACGCCCGGTGTTCGCTTTGCGGATGGAGATATAGGCGACCAGAAACGAGTTATGACGCCCGCAGAAGCCAAGAAAATCGGCTCTGATTATATAGTTGTGGGAAGACCTATAACTGCGTCAGAAGACCCAGTTGCCGCATACAATCGTTGCGTTGCGGAATTTGTTGATTGAGGTGTAGATAATGGAAGGTTATAAGAGAGAATTTATAAAATTTTTAGAAGATGCGGGAGTGCTTAAATTTGGCGATTTTACAGCCAAATCAGGCAGAAAAATACCTTATTTCATTAATGCAGGTGATATAAAAACCGGTGAGCAGATATGTAAACTCGGTGAGTTTTATGCCAAGGCATATTTTGAAAAAGTAGGCAATAAAAAAACCGTTCTCTACGGCCCTGCATATAAGGGAATTCCGATAGCGGTTTCGGTTGCGGTGGCCCTTGCTAAAAACGGTCTTGATGTGCCTTTCTTCTTCAATAGAAAAGAAGAAAAGGATCATGGCGAAGGCGGTGTTTTCGTAGGTTATATCCCCAAAGAGAACGAAGAAATTGTTATTGTTGAGGATGTTATAACCGCAGGTACTGCCATAAGAGAAAGTATGGAAATTCTTTCTAAACTTGAGGGCACTAAGGTTGCGGCTACCTTCGTTATGGTTGACCGCAAGGAGAAAGGAAAAACCGAAAAAAGTGCTATGGCAGAAGTGGGAGAAGAATTCGGTTTCCCCGTATATTCTGTTGTTGATGTATATGATATTATCGAATATCTCGAAAAAGACGAAAAAAATCGCGAAAATGTAGAAAGAATAAAGAATTATCTTGCTATTAACGGAGCTAAAGAATGAAGAGTGTAATTGATATTTTGGATTTAACAGTCGAGGAGTTGGAAGAACTTATTTCTACCGCCCTTGACATCATAGAAAATCCCCCCAAATATGCGCATATATGCGAGGGCAAAAAACTGGCAACCCTGTTTTTTGAACCGTCTACGAGAACACGTTTAAGTTTCGAGGCCGCTATGTATGAACTTGGTGGAAATGTGCTTGGATTCTCTGAATCAAACAGTTCTTCTGCCGCAAAGGGCGAAAGCGTTGCAGATACCGCGAAAACAGTGAGTTGTTACGCTGATATTATAGCGATGCGCCATCCAAAAGAAGGCGCGGCTTTGGTGGCTTCAAATAATGCTAGCGTTCCCGTAATTAATGCAGGTGACGGGGGACATTGCCATCCCACTCAAACTCTTGCCGATTTGCTTACAATTTACCGTGAAAAAGGTGGTTTTAGCGATCTTACCATCGGTCTCTGCGGTGACCTTAAATTTGGCAGAACTGTGCATTCCCTTATCAACGCGATGAGCAGGTATAAAAATATTAACTTTGTGCTTATCTCGCCTGAAGAATTGAAGCTTCCAAGTTATGTTAAAAAAGAAGTTTTGGCTAAAAATAATATACCCTATGAACAAACCACTGATTTAGAGGGCGTTATGCCTAAACTGGATATTCTTTATATGACC
>JAFSAK010000045.1 GCA_017441045.1 Clostridia bacterium | reverse complement strand
GGGATGTACCGTAACCGTCCCAAGTAACATGATCAAGGTTAGAATCGTTATCTGTACCGTAAATAGCGGTAACATCAAAGTTGGCGGTATCGCCGGGTTTAAGTTCGATATAATCCTTATCGGTTACTATCTGAACCTGTTCCGGAAGTGTTGTATAAACAACTGCCATATGCTTATCGGTGGGAAGAATATCCACAATATTACCATTCTGGTCAGCAGTTATTTCTTTATCGGTTACGGGAAGAAGGTCAGTGCCGCCTTCATATAAACTATAGGACACATTGCCTTTACTATCTTTGATAGCGCCCGGCCATTCCCAACCTTCAGCATCGCCTGCAGGGAAATAGTAGATATGGCGCTCAAATTTGCGGTTTGCCATTTTTGAGCCAAGAGCCACGGTAAGTTCACGAGATTGGCTATTCTTTTCAACATCAAGAAGAATCGACATATCCTCTATACTACCATTATCATCTTCTACGCCAAACACGGCGCCAACCATATCATCAGAATTAATGTCGCTCCTATAAACCTTACTATCATAGGGAATATAACGCATCATAATTCCGTTAAGGGCAAAACTATGGGTTACATTATGCATATTTTTTGAAGGATAACCCCATTCACCGAAGAAGGTTATTGCCATGGGAGGAGGAGTCATATCGCTACCGACTGCCCATAAAGCAGCGCCGCCATAACCTAAATTCGCCTGCGCTAATACCATAGCAAGAACATTATACTTGTAATTTATTACATAAGGTTCACTTATATTGTTGCTGGTTGATTTTGCAGGATATCTACCCAAGGTTTCGTTAGCCCAAAGACCTGGATAAGCCGTTACGGTGTCGGAAAATGCCTTATATGTTTCCTCATAAGAATTGGCGTGAGGATAGTGGTGAACATTAAGATAATCGTAAACAGGGTCACCATTCTCATCAACGGCATTCTCGATTACATAATCGCACCACTCATTAATGCCGGCGCCTACACCATCCGTTACAAATCCCGTAAGCTCGGTACCGAACATTTTGATTTCACCGCGGATATTTTTATTATAATGAACACTTTCGGTATTGCCTGTATATGTAGCCGATTTAAGTTCCTTATCTACGGCAATAAGCATTTTGCACCAATACTCACGGATATCGAAGAACATACGGAAGGAACCGCCGTTTACCTCATTATAGAAGGAAAGGAGCTCCATATTATCATAGCCATGGTCCCAAGCCCATTCAAAAGTAGCTCGGATAGCTTTAGCGGTTGCCTCTAAATCCTTTGGAGGACCTTTGCCGACATCAGTAGAAGCACCATCCTCGAAAAGATACCACTGACCCATCTGCTCGGTGGTAGCACCGCCGAAGTTAAAGAGGACAGTAGTGCCCGATTCTTTATACATCTTAACCTTAGACATAAAGTTAATGAAATAAGGATTATCAAAATTATAAATTCCGTTTTTCCAATTTGCTTCCTGCTGCTCTAAGGGCAAGGATTCATCAATAAGGAAATACGGTAAGAAAAGCATACGAACATATCTCATCTTCTGAAGATTATTACGCTTTTCGTTCACTGTCTGATAAGCATCATTCATACCATTGATATAAAGGGATGACCAATGGTTATTGCCAACGCCTGCATAGCACTCATTTACAACATTGTTTGTATCAACAGTGATTAAACGAGTAGTTGCAGCACGGCCATCTACAGCCATAGATACACCTGCAACGCATACGCAGAGCACTACAGCCAAAAGGGATGCTATCAACCTTTTAGAGAATATTTTTCTCATAATAAGACCTCCTATGGTATTATTTTGTGAAATTTAGGCAATACAAATGGGTACAATACCCCCACATTGTACAGTTTACACACATAATAATAACACGTTGTTCACAAAAAGTTAATAGTATATTTTGACTTAAATATGGACTATTTTGACTTTTTTAAGCGATTTTGGCAAAAAATAGAAGGATATTCTACCAAATGATAGAATATCCTTTAATTTCAACATATTCGATTTACTCGATTACGGGGTTTCCGCCCTCAACCGTTTCGGCGGTAATAGTTACCTTGCTTATTCCCTCTTTCGATGGAGTTTCAAACATTATATCCTGCAAAACGCCCTCGATTATGGAACGAAGTCCGCGAGCGCCGGTTTTGCGCTCAATGGTAAGCTCTGCAATTTTTTGAAGAGCATCACTTTCGAAAACCAATTCCACATTATCCATGGCAAAAAGCGTTTCATACTGCTTAACTATAGAGTTCTTTGGCTCGGTCATAATCTTTATAAGAGTTTCCTTATCCATGGGTTTCAAGGAGGTTATAACCGGCAATCTGCCCACAAGTTCGGGGATAAGGCCAAACTTAACCAAATCCTGATGGGTTGCGATTTCGCAGAGGGCTTGCGCTTCAATACTTTTTGGCGATTTAACATTGGCGCCGAAGCCCAAACTCTTTCCGCCCACACGCTTTTCAATTACCTTTTCAATACCATCAAAGGCTCCTGCGCATATAAACAGAATATTGGTGGTATCAATTTGGATAAACTCTTGTTGGGGATGCTTTCGGCCACCTTGAGGGGGAACATTGGAAACCGTTCCTTCAAGGATTTTAAGCAATGCTTGCTGAACGCCTTCGCCGCTAACATCTCGGGTTATGGAAGCGTTTTCGGACTTCCTGCCAATCTTATCGATTTCATCAACATAAATTATACCGTGCTCCGCCTTTTCGATATCATAATCGGCGGCTTGGATAAGGCGAAGAAGTATATTTTCAACATCTTCACCAACATATCCTGCTTCGGTTAAAGTTGTGGCATCAGTTATAGCAATCGGCACATCTAAAACCTTGGCAAGCGTTTGGGCAAGAAGGGTTTTGCCAACGCCCGTAGGGCCAAGCATAAGCACATTACTTTTGGTGAGGTCAACATCAGAATCGGTCTTTTTATAAACCCTTTTATAATGATTATAAACGGCAACAGAAAGGGTTTTCTTGGCCTCTTCCTGACCGATTACATATTCATCAAGTTTTGCCTTAATTTCGGCGGGTTTTAAAAGAATTTTTTCCTCTGCCACCTTTGATTTCTTACTATTTCTTGCCTCAATTTCATCATCATAAAGCAAGGAACTGCAGAAATTTATACAATTATCGCAGATATATACGCCGGGACCTTCTACAAGACGGGTGACCTCATCCTGAGATTTACCGCAGAAGGAACAGCGTATCTCCATATCTTTTTCCTTCGTCATAGGAATCTCCTATCGCTTATCTATAATCACTTATCTTTTATCAATAACCTTATCAATCAATCCGTACTCAGCGGCCTCTTTAGCGGTCATAAAGTTATCGCGCTCGGTATCGCGCTCAATTTCCTCCAAAGGTCTTCCTGTAGCTTCAGACAAGATATTATTGATATTGCTGCGGATACGCTTAATATGATTAGCGTGGATAAGAATATCGGTTGCCTGACCCTCGGCAGAACCTAAGGGCTGGTGAATCATAATTTCGCTATTGGGAAGGGCGTAACGCTTACCCTTAGCGCCTGCTGCCAAGAGGAATGCGCCCATACTTGCGGCCATACCTACGCAGATAGTGCTAACATCGCACTTAATATACTGCATAGTATCATAAATGGCCATACCCGCGGAAACAGAACCACCGGGGCTATTGATATAAAAACTAATATCCTTATCGGGATCTTGACCCTCAAGATAGAGCATCTGAGCGATAACGACACTGGCAGAAGCATTATCCACCTGATCGTTAAGCATAATTATTCTATCATTGAGAAGACGGGAAAAAATATCATAAGAACGCTCTCCGCGACTGGTTTGTTCAACTACATAAGGTACCAAACTCATAATTCACATTTCCTTTCTATGATATTTAACATTATGAACTAAATCAGAAAATTATAAACAATTATTCTTTATCTTCTTTTTTTGCTGTAGTTTTCTTTGCGGCGGTCTTTTTAGGCGCGGTCTTCTCCTCTGCCTTTTCAGCAGAAGCTTCGGTTATAACTGCATTTGCCTTAACAAAATCAATAGCCTTGCCTACGCAGATATCCTTCTCAATTTCACCTGCGGGAATTGCAGCTTTAACCTGCTCAACCTCTACGCCATAGCTTTCAGCCAATTTCTTGAATTCTGCTTCAACATCGGCTTCATCAGCTTTAAGACCTTCAAGTTCAACAATCTTTTCAAGAGCAAGACGATACTTAACCTGCATTTCTGCTTGAGGACGGAAGGTCTTCTTAAAGTCATCAATAGAACTATTGGTATATTTGAGGTAGGTCTGAAGGTCCATACCCTGAGACTGAAGTCGATATGCAAACTCTTCAACACTCTGATTGAGGCGGCTTTCAAACATTGCTTCGGGAATTTCACCCTCGATGCCTTCAACGATCTGCTCAACAAGATTATTTTCAACTGCTTCTTCAGCGGCTCTCTTCTTTCTCTCAAGGGCCTTCTTCTTAAGATCTGCTTTGAGTTCTTTAAGGGTATCAAATTCGCTGACATCCTTTGCAAACTCATCATCAACCTCGGGAAGTTCGCGAACCTTAATCTCGTGAAGTTTAATCTTAAATACTGCTTCTTTACCTGCAAGGTCTTCTGCGCCGTACTCTTCGGGGAAGGTTACGGTGATATCAAACTCATCATCGATATTCTTGCCGATAATCTGATCTTCAAAACCGGGGATAAACTGGCCCGAACCGAGTTCTAAGGTATGGCCTTCTGCCTTGCCGCCTTCAAAAGCGACACCGTCAACAAAGCCCTCAAAATCGATAACTACAGCGTCACCCTTCTTAGCGGCTCTATCTTCAACGGATACCATACGGGCATTTCTTTCTGCCATGGATTTAACTTCGGCATTAACCTCGGCAGCTGTAACATTTACTGCCATCTTTTCTGCCTTAAGACCCTTATATGCTTTAAGGGTGATTTCGGGGTATGTAGTAACACTTACCTTGAAATCAACGCCATCTTCCTTAGAAATGGAAACAAGGTCAAAATCCATCTTATCATCGATTACCTTAAGACCTGATTCATTGATTGCTTCTTCAACAACATCGCTATAAAGAAGATTAAGAGCATCCTCAAAAAATACTTCGGCGCCATAATAGGTCTCTACCATATGAAGAGGTGCTTTACCCTTTCTGAAACCGGGAACATTTATCTTCTTGCCGTTTTTACGGTAAGCTTCCTTAATGGCCTCGCGGAATTTTTCACCATCAATAGTGATTTCGAGCTGATATCTGTTAGTATCCAGCTTTTTTGTTTCTTTTAAACTCATTTTTATACCTCCGTTTAGCGCGATCACACGCCAAATTTAAATTATTATATCACAAGTAGAATAATATTTCTACTATATTTTAACAATTTTTAAAATTTTGTTACAAATACGGGTGTAAAATCCACGCAATCGCAGGAAACCAGATGCAATTTAACCCCATCGTACTCATTTTGGGAATTATTAAGTCCTGCGCCGTGAATATGCCCATAATAAACATCTGTTATACCGTATTGCTTAATTATGGCAAAAATCTCTTCGCATACAATATTATTGTAAACAGGGGGATAATGTAAAAAGACAATAGGTTTTTTAGAAAGTGAAAGCGCTTCTTCTATGGATTTTTTAAGACGGCCGCACTCCCTTGCTATAACCTTGCTATCCTGTTCCCCGCTTCCGTCGTAAAGCCAACCACGAGTACCGCAAACGGCCGAGTCACCTACGGGGATACAGCTATTATGAACGAGAGAAATTGTATCAAATTTATTTTTATTTAAAAAGTCATTTATTTTTTTAACGGTTTGCCACCAATAATCGTGATTTCCTTTTAATATTATTTTTCGCCCTTTTAATGCGTTTATGAACTCAAAATCGGGCCTTGCTTCATCAAAATTAATTGCCCATGAAATATCACCCGGAATAACGACTATATCATCTTCACCGACGAGCCGTGACCAATTGGCTTTAATTCTATCGGTATAGTTTGCCCATCCGCCGAAAATATCCATAGGTTTTTCACTGCCAAAGGAAAGATGTAAATCCGAAAGCGCAAATAAATTCACTAAACTCGCCCCTTTCTTTCAAATTTTATTTAAAGAATAAAGACCGACTTTTTGCAAATAATAAATATGGCGAAAAGCCGGAAAGGAAATGTGAATTATGAATATGTCTGATTGTAAAACCGAAACTTGTATCCACTGTTCTGTTAAAAACTGCGTTTATCACACACAAAATGATAGCTGCAAGGCCGGCAAAATCAGCGTTGGTAACAGCACCGCTTGTACCCACTCTGAAACCTGCTGCGACACCTTCGAAGCAAAACAGTAATACTCGCAATAATATCCGACCTATCGGGGTCGGATATTATTTTTTATTTTGCAAATTTTAGATTTTAAGAGAATCGCATACCGCTTTATACATATCGCTTTTCTCGTATATATCGGTAAATCTTACGGCGGCATTTTCAAGTTCTGCTATGGGAGTAGGAATTTCGGTATTTGTAACGGTGGATAGAACTCTCACATTATCAAATTCATCCTTGCCCTCTTCCCCGCTGACTGCAGAAAGAACGCTCTTTACAAACTTATAAGGCGAAGCGGTTGAAGCGATGAGGGTAGGTCTTAAGTCGCCCGTTGTATCTTTATACTTATTGTAAACATTAACGGCAACTGCGGTATGTGTATCAAGAAGATAACCGAAATCCTCAAAGGTTTCTTTGATGGTGGAAACCGTTTCCTCATCATTGCAGCTCTCGGCCCAGAAAAGCGATGAAAGCTTATTGAAAATTTCTTTACTTACGGTAAACTTTCCATTTTTTGATAAGTCATTCTGCATTGCTGCAACGCACTTATCATCGCAGTTTGAAAGTTCAAAAAGCATTCTTTCAAGGTTGCTGGAGATAAGAATATCCATTGAGGGTGAAATTGTAGTATAAAAATCGCGGTTACGGTCATAGGTGCCTGTCTTAATAAAATCAGTCAAAACATTATTTGCATTTGAAGCGCAGATAAGTTTATTAACGGGAACACCCATTTTTTTAGCATAATAAGCGGCAAGGATATTGCCGAAGTTGCCGGTAGGAACAACCACATTAAAGCCCTCGCTCAAGTCATCGCCCTTGGCGAGCATATCGCAACACGCCGAAACATAGTAAACAATTTGGGGAGCAAGGCGACCCCAGTTAATTGAATTTGCAGATGAAAACTGCATATTATTTTCTTCAAGTTTTGCCTTGATTTCATTATCGGTAAATATTTTCTTAACGCCTGTTTGTGCATCGTCAAAATTTCCGACAATGGCGCAAACGTGAACATTTTCACCCTTTTGGGAAGCCATCTGCAATTTCTGCATTGGGCTTACACCTTCGCTTGGGTAGAAAACAATTATCTCGGTATCGGGAACATCCTTAAATCCCTCTAATGCGGCCTTACCCGTATCACCCGAGGTAGCAACGAGAATAACCGTCTTTTTACCTTCGGAAACTTTTTTAGCGGAGGTTGTGAGAAGATAAGGGAGAAGTTGAAGGGCCAAATCCTTAAATGCACAGGTAGGACCGTGCCAAAGTTCAAGAATATTAACTCCATCACCGAGCACCGAAATAGGCGCGGGATTTTCATCATCAAAACTACCCGTATATGCGCCCTTAACACAGTATTTAACCTCATCTGCGGTAAAATCGTTAAGGAAATATTTCAAAACATATTCGGCGCGGCCGATATAATCAAGTTTAGCAATATCTTTAAAATCCGCATCGGTTAAAGCGGGAAAGGTATCGGGTACAAAAAGTCCACCCTCAACCGAAATTCCCTGCGCAATGGCGCGGGCGGCGGTAACCTTTACAGATTTATCTCTTGTGCTTACATATTCCATTATTTTTCCTCCCTGGGAAGCGATATCTTATATATCAGTATATTTTACATTATACTGTCTGTTTTGTCAAACTTTCTCGAAGAATTTTTTCGAATTCAGAAAGAAAATTTTATCGAGAGTTTTATTATCTATACCTTTCGTGTTTAAAAACGCGTAAAGGCCCTCTACATCTGATGCTTTGCATAACCTTTTATCCATATCCGCTCCATCAAAATCCGAGCCCATAGCAATATGGTTTTCATATCCCTTATCCAGCATATAAAACAGGTGTTTATAAATATTTTCAAACGCGTTACCCTCACCTAAAAACTGCGGGTAAAAACAAAGCCCCATAATGCCGTTTTTTGCGGCAAGTTCTTTAATTTGATCAAGGGTGAGGTTCCTTTTATGAGGATTAATATCATAAAAGCAACTATGGGTAGCTATAGGAAACTCGGCTTCTTCTAAAGCGCCGAAAAAACTTTCACGATTAAGATGTGATAAATCGCAGGCAATTTTAAGGTTGTTCATAGTTCTTACGGTTTCCTTGCCGAAATCCGTTATTCCACCATTATAATCCACGCCCGAAGCAATAGAATTTTGGCCGTTCCAAGTAAGTGTTAAGGCGCTTATACCGTCATTTTTAAGATGGTAAAGATTTTCTATATTGCCTTCTATCACGGCGCCGCCTTCGACGGTGAAAACAGGTTTAATTTTACTGTCGCTTTTATGAAATTTATCTTTAAAATTTTCGATGGTTGCCCTATATTTTTTAAAGGGATTTTCAAGGTCATCCCTAATCCATACCGCAAAGCACTGATAATATTCATCAAAAATATTCTCTCCCGAATTTACGGATAGTTTTTGAGAATTAAAATTAAGATTTTCTTCGTACATTCGGTACGGCGTATCGCAATGAAGGTCAAAATATTTCATTAAATCACCCTTTTGTTTCTTAAATTAATAAGCGTTTTTAATGTAATTTAACTTCCATATTTCTTTCCCGTCTTTTTCGCCGACTATAACTTCCGCCACATCCACCCGCGGTTCCAACTCGGTTTTGAGGCGCTTTGTAAACATTACGGCCTCGTTTTTAATAAGCCGCTTCTTCTTTTCATCAATAGCATCAATTCCGCTTACAATGGCGTTTTCACTACGGGTTTTAACCTCAATAAAAACCAGATTTTTATGGTCCTCTGCTATTATATCCACTTCGCCGTAGCGGTCTTTATAATTCCTTTTAATAACGGTAAATCCGCGAGTTTTAAGGTAATCCGCAACCAATTTTTCGCCCTTTTTTCCGATTTCTAAAGGACTTTTCTCATTAAAGAACATTTTTCAAAAATGAACGGCGGTGAATTTCGCAGATGCCGTGTTCCTTAATGGCTTCGTAATGTATCTTCGTTCCGTAACCTTTATGCTTTGCAAACTGATACTGCGGATACTTTTTATCATATTCCATCATAAGTCGGTCACGGGTAACCTTAGCAAGAATTGATGCGGCGGCAATGCTCGAAGATTTTGCATTGCCTTTTATAACGGTAAGGCAAGGAATTTTTATTCCTTTGGGCTCGCGGTTACCGTCAATTAAAGCATAATCTGCGGGTGTACCTAAAGAATCAATAGCCCTATTCATAGCTATATATGTAGCTTCAAGGATATTAAATTCCTCTATTTCCTCTAAAGTTCCGTAACAAATGCTATACGCTACAGCTTTTTCCTTTATAACATCAAAAAGCGCTTCCCTTTTCTTTTCGGAAAGTTTTTTGGAATCATTAAGTCCCTCTATTTCGCAGTTTTCGGGTAAAATTACCGCAGCGGCGCAAACGGGTCCTGCAAGGGGGCCTCTGCCAGCTTCATCAACTCCGCAGATATATTTATATCCCGAAAGAGCGACCTCTTTTTCTATGCTTAAATCAGGCATTATTTTCTACCCTTTCAAGTGTTATAAAACCGATTTTATTAGTACGGAATTCTTCGAGCACCATATTGGCCGCCCTCTCACTATCAACCTCTCCGCCCTTTATCATCATACCGCGCTTTTTACCTATGGCGCAAAGCAAATCGTAGGATTCTTCGGGAAATTCGGTTATATTATAACGTTTGGTAAGCAAATGGGGATAATCCCTTGCCAATATCTCCAAAAGCCGCATAGCAAGAAGTTCCGTATCAATAATTCTATCGGTGACGGCGCCTGTAAAAGCGAGATGCTCGCCTACGGTTTCATCCTCAAATTTCGGCCATAAAACACCCGGAGTATCCAAAAGTTCGAGTTCTTTATCAACGGTAAACCATTGGTTTCCCCTTGTAACACCCGGACGGTTTTCTACCTTGGCTCTGGAGTTACCGGCTATTCGGTTTATAAATGACGATTTGCCAACATTCGGAATTCCCACCGCCATAACGCGAAGAGGTTTTCCCACCATACCTTTTTCTTTATATGAAATAAGTTTATCTGCCAAAACAGTTTTTACAGCATCCTTAAATCCACCAATTCCCTTACCGCTTTTACAGTCCACAGAAATAGCGATAAGGCCGCTCTTTTTATAATATTCTATCCATTTTGCAGTGGCGCCGGGATCTGCCATATCGCATTTATTCAGCAAAATTATATGTGGTTTGCCTGAAATAATACCCGCCAGTTCCGGATTGCGGCTGCTGACGGGTATTCTTGCATCAACTATTTCGGCAACCGCATCTATGATTTTCAGTTGTTCGGTTATTTTACGGCGGGTTTTCGCCATATGCCCCGGAAACCACTGAATAGTTTGCGAATTGCTCATTACTCTAAACCTCCTACTTTATCGAAGGGATAAATTCTTAAAATAGTTTTTCCTAAAATATAACGCTCATCTACCATTCCGTTTTTACCGATTTTGGCGGAGCGACTATCAAGTGAATCATTACGGTTATCACCCAAAACAAACACGCAGTTTTCGGGTACTTTTACGGGGAATTTAACTCCATCGTTATAGGAAAGATTCGTTGGGGTTTTTGCATAGGAATCATCAATTGCTTCGCCGTCAACATATACTATTCCTTTATTAAAATCAATATCAACGGTCTGCCCTTCTACCGCAATTACGCGCTTTATGATGGGAAGTTTATCCTCGCTATCTTCCCCAACCATATTTTCGGCATTACGGGAAATTACAACGATATCGTTAACCTGCGGTTCATAAAACATATTGGTAATTATTACCTTTTCGCCTTCGTGAAGGGTATTTTGCATAGAATCGCCGTCAATAGTAGCAATTCTAAAAACAAAAGTGAAGGTAATCACAACAACAATTATGGCAGAAATAACTACATCAAGCCACTCGAAAATTTCCTTCTTCATAGGAGTCATCTTCTCTTCGGCTGCAGCAGAATAATCAAATAATTGCTCCTCTTTATTTTCCTTATCCGTAACTATCACCTCGATTCCGTAATTATAAAATGAAAAATGGGGGGCAAGGTTTACACCCCGTCCCCCTTTCCTACAGTTAGATAAGTTCCTTAACTTTAGCGGCCTTACCAACTCTATCACGGAGATAGTAAAGCTTAGCTCTGCGAACTCTACCTTTTCTTACAAGTTCTACCTTAGCAACGATGGGTGAATGAACGGGGAATACACGCTCAACACCTACGCCGTAAGAAAGACGGCGAACGGTAAAGGTTTCAGAAATACCGCTATTATTTTTGGCAATCACAGTACCTTCAAAAATCTGAATTCTTTCTTTGTCGCCTTCCTTGATTCTAACATGAACTTTAACAGTGCTACCGATGATTATTTCGGGCGCATCTGCTTTAAGCATGTCTTTGGTCAACTCTTTTACTGCATCCATTCTAATTTTCCTCCCTGACTTTTAGAGACGTTCATGCAATAATATTACAGAGGACCGCCCGCTTCAATGTCG
>JAFSAK010000044.1 GCA_017441045.1 Clostridia bacterium | reverse complement strand
TTACCTCGGTATAAATCCCGTGAACATTTATGGCATCATCGGCGGTATGGGAAATATTGCAATTTTTAATCTCGACCTTACCGCTGCAATTCACAATATGAATAGCATCGGCAGTGAGGGTTATATACTCATTGCGGGCCGAAATATCGGTACTAAATCCATCGATGGTAATATTCTCGCAAAATGCGGCCAAAACGCCCATTGCTTTACCGCGGTTTACCGTAATATTCTCCACAATGGAATTTTTACACCTATCAAAAAATAATAGGTCGGTATCCCTTCCGCCCGCTATTTCAACAAGAAGTTTCTCTTTTTCTTCAAATACAAGGGGTGTTTCTATATTTTTATGGTATTTGAAGAAAAGGCCCTCCTCCCTTTCTTCGCCGTCAGCCCTTGTAAATCTGGCGGGAAGATTTTCGGCAGAATCAATACAGTTTCCCGTAAAGAGATACTGCACCCCGCTTCTTTCAGCGCGGTGCAAACTGAATTTACGGTATTTGCCCGAATAATCACCGTTTTCGCTTTCTAAAACGAGAGAACCTTTTTCTAAATGATAGGGGAATTTTTCTTTATCAATTTTAAGATAAAAGCCCTCTGAAGTTTTTTTGCCGACTTCCATCGCGGCTACCAAAGGATAGGCCGTATCCATACGGAAGTTTTTAATGGTTATATTATGAGAATTTCTTATGGCAAAAGGGAAAGCACCGCTATGGAAAATAAAGGTGGAACCTCCCCCATCCACCGTAAGATTATTAAAATCAAAGATGGGGAAGATTATTTTTTTATTTCCCGAATTATTATTGGTAACGGCAAGAAACACAGAAAGTGCATTTTCCGTAAATAAATTGTAAACACCCTTTTCAAAAGATAAAGTTCCGCCTGTTTTTTTAAGTTTACCCAAGGCCTCCGCCACCGCGGAGGTAACATCATTTCCTTCGCCCGAAAAGGCATTTGAAATAATGATTTTCTTACTTTCCATAAATTAATCTCCGATATAGGTAAATCTTTTGAAGGTTTTACCGTCACGACTTATGATTTCGGAAAACATTTTCGCATTTCTCACCCAAAGACCACCTTCGCCGTAGAGGGCGCGATAAACCACAGTATCCTCCAAAGTTTCGCTATCTTTGGCAATACCGATAACCTCATATTCATTACCCTTAAAATGTCTGTATTTACCGAGTTTAATTTCTTCCATATTATTTCATAAACTCGTACATAGCGCGGTAGCACATATATACATCAAGTTTAGAAGTGGTTTCAAAGGGAGCGTGCATTGAAAGTACGGGAACACCTAAATCCACAACATCTGCTCCGAGATTTGCAATATACATAGCAACCGTTCCGCCGCCGCCTGCATCAACCTTACCGAGTTCACCTGTCTGCCAGATGATGCCCGCATTATCAAGCATAGCGCGGACTTCTGCAACAAACTCTGCAGAAGCATCGGAAGTGCCGCTCTTACCGCGGGCGCCCGTATACTTGGTAATAACTGCTCCGTAGTTTACAAAGGAGGCATTTCTGCGCTCCATAACATCCTGGAAGGTGGGGTCGGTTGCGGCGTTAACATCGGCAGAAAGACACTTTGAATTGCGAAGAGCAACGGTAACATCGCCGCCTTGGGTATGACACATATCGCCTACAACATGCATAAGGAAATCGGAATTAAGGCCTGTATTACCGTCGGAGCCGATTTCTTCTTTATCCGCAAGAATAGCAATAGCGGTCTTTTCGGGAACATCAATTTCCAAAATTGCGGTGAGGGCGGGATAGGCGCAAACTCTATCATCCTGACCGTAAGCACCGATAAGTGAACGGTCAAAACCCACGTCACTCGCTTTATGAGCGGGTACCATTTCAAGTTCTGCAGAAAGGAAATCTTCCTCTAAAATACCATATTTTTCATTGAGAATTTTTAAGATATTAAGTTTAACAAGTTCGCTGCCCTCATCATCTTTAAAGGGATGGCTTCCCACGAGAACATTAAGTTCTTCACCGCGGATACCGTCAGACAAAGTGCGTTTGCTCTGCTCGGCGGCAAGGTGAGGTAATAAATCGTTAACAACGAATTTGGGGTCGCCATCATCTTCACCGATATTAACTTCAACTACGGTGCCATCCTTCTTGGCAAAAACACCGTGAAGAGCGAGAGGAACGGTAGGCCACTGATATTTTCTTATACCGCCATAGTAATGGGTTTTAAAAAGGGCAAGTTCGATTTCTTCATATAAAGGATTGGGTTTAAGGTCGAGGCGGGGAGAATCAATATGAGCGGCAGAAATATTAACGCCCTTCTCCATATCTTCTTTACCGATAATAGCAAAGGCAACCGTCTTGCCTCTGTTATTAAAGTAAACCTTATCGCCTGCTTTATATGTCTTATTACGGTCAAAGGCGGTAAAGCCCTTGGCCTCTGCTAAAGCTACTGAAACCTTAACGGCTTCGCGCTCGGTTTTAGCGTCATCAAGGAATTTCTTGTATCCCTCGCAATAATCATTAATGGCTTTAAGGGTAGCATCATCAACCTTCAAAAGACCGTTTTTCTTTTGATAACAAAGTTTTTCTTTAAGTTCTTTAGCGTTCATATTTCAATTACCTCCAAGTAATTTTTTAAAAGTTTTCATAGCGGCATCGTAAAGTTCCTGCTCGGTGCCGCGGTTATAAATAATATTCTCGGTTTTTTCGAGATAAAACTCATCTTTCTTTCCTGCATTCATTCGCAAATCGGCTTCTCTTTCGGATAATCCGTCACGATTTATTATGCGCACTTTTCGGATGTTTTCATCGCATAAAACCGCTATTGTTGCTTGGCAGATACTATTAAGTCCGCTCTCAAAAAGAGTGGGCGCATCTAAAAGTATATATTCGCCTTCTACTTCGGCCTTAACTTTCTCCACAATATACGGCAATAAGGTTTTATTAAGAAGTTCGGTTTTTTCTTTGGAAGAAAAGGCCGCGAGTGCAAGGGCTTTACGGTCAAGTTCTCCGTCCTTTAAAAGAATTTCTTCACCGAATGCGGCAACTATGGACTTTAACCCTTCTTCGCCTTTTTCTACGGCTTTTCGGGCGATTTTATCGCAGTCAATAATCTTAAATCCCAAACTTTCCGCCGCTTTGGATACGGTGGTTTTTCCCGAGCCCGTAGGCCCTGTTAGCCCGATTATCAAACTCATAGTTCCACCACCTTAAAGCCCGCCGCCCGTATTAATCGGTTATAGACAGCAAGTCCGATACCGTTTTTTTCGGGGGCGTGGATATAAATTTCGTTTGCTCCCAGATTATCCGCTTTTCTCAAAACAGAAAACAAGTTCTTAGCAAGCGAAGAAGTATCGTTTTTACTGCCGTAAGGAATATACGGCTTATTGATAAATTCTGCTTCTTCATCGAAACAAATAACACCGCACGCCTTTTTATAATTTACAAAATTTATAAATTTCTCACTATCGGAAACTATCAAATATGTTTCGGTTTTGGGGGCATAGTGTTTATATTTCATACCGGGTGACGAGGCCGTTTCTCCCGATTTAAGTTCCGATAAAACCGCTTTATCGATTTCTATATCGGGTAAAACTTCCCGAAGGGCTTCGGGTGTTACGGCGCCGGGGCGCAGAATACGGGGTTTTTCTGTGACTAATGTTATTACTGTGGATTCAACTCCGACTCCGCAATTCCCACCTAAAATCACCGCATCTATCTTTCCATCAAGGTCGGATAATACATGGTCATACGAAGTGGGGCTGGGGGACCCCGAAGAATTGGCGGACGGTGCCGCCAAGGGTAAACCGCAACCCCTTATAATATCTCTTGCAATCTTATTATCGGGCATTCTTACGGCTACGGTATCAAGTCCCGCAGAAACACTTTCATCTATTCCTTCGGCTCTTTTTAGTACCATCGTAAAGGGACCCGGCCAAAATCTTTTAGCGCATTCTACGGCGCTTTCGGGAATATCTTTCGCCACTTTATAAAGCATATCTATATCCGAAATATGAACTATAAGGGGATTATCCTGAGGTCTGCCTTTGGCGGCAAAAACCTTTGCTATGGCATCCTTATCCAAACTGCTGGCGGCAAGGCCGTAAACCGTTTCGGTGGGTATTGCCACAATTCCGCCCGATTTTAAAATATCCGCGGCTTTTTCTATGCTTCCCTTATATTCCTCTTTGGATACACCAAGTTTTTCAGTAATCATTTCAGTTTTCCTGCTGTTTAAGGGCTTCGGAACGGTAATATGTTATGAGCCCATCAATCATTTCATCAAGGTCGCCGTTTAAGAAAGATTCAAGTTTATAAAGGGTAAGACCGATTCTATGGTCGGTAATTCGGCCTTGAGGATAGTTATAAGTTCTGATACGCTCACTTCTATCCCCTGTTCCAACCTGACTTCTGCGGTCGGAGGCGATGGCTTCATCGTGTTCCGATTTGGCGGCATCGTAAAGACGGGCTCTCAAAACTTTTAGTGCCTTTTCTTTATTCTTAAACTGGCTGCGCTCATCCTGACACTCAACCACAGTACCCGTAGGAATATGGGTAACGCGGATAGCGGATGAAGTTTTATTAATATGCTGACCGCCCGCTCCTGAAGAACGGAAGGTATCTATTTTTAGATCGGCGGGGTTAATATCCACCTCAACCTCATCAGCTTCGGGCATAACGGCCACCGTTACCGTAGAGGTATGGATTCGGCCTTGGGTTTCGGTATCGGGAACACGCTGAACGCGGTGAACTCCGCTCTCATACTTAAATCGGGAATACGCACCTACGCCCTCTATCATAAAACTGATTTCTTTATATCCACCAAGTTCGGTTTCGTTGATATTGGTAACATCTATAGAGAAACGTTTGCTTTCGGCATACATACTATACATTCTGAAAAGCGCGGCAGCAAAAAGCGCGGCTTCTTCACCACCGGCGCCTCCGCGGATTTCCACGATAACATTCTTATCATCATTGGGGTCCTTGGGCAAAAGCAGAATTTTGAGTTCTTCGGCAAATGCTTCTTTATTGGCTTTGGCTTCTAAAAGTTCCGCCTCAACCAACTCTTTGAAATCCTTATCAAGACCGCCTTCTTCCAAAAGGGCGGTGGCCTCTTCTTCACTCTCACAAGCTGACTTATACTCCCTGTATTTTTCTACTATTGGGGTAAGTTCGCTATGTTCCTTCATAAGTTTGGTGAAAAGAGCATTATCAGAAACGGTTTCGGGACGGGTAAGTTCGAAACCTATCTGTTCATAACGGCTTTCAACTGCCGCAAGTTTATCAAGCATTATTTTCTTCCTCTCGGGTTATAATCTTTTTCGTATTTTTCTCCGCCTTGCTTCTCGGGAGAAAAATTTCATGGGAGCAACCATCGCACCTTAAACGGAAATCCATACCTACGCGAAGCACCGTAAAAGTATCGCATCCGCAAGGGTGCTTTTTCTTCATAACCAGTTTATCACCCAATTTGATATCCATAGGCACACTCCCTTACAGTATAATATTATTTATATTATAAAACAAATTTTATATAAAGGCAATATTTTCTTGAATAAAGACATTAAAAATGGTACAATTAATTTGTTAAGTCCACGAAAGGATGCTAAATTTTATGGAAACGGTTAAAATTCTACACTGCGCCGATGTTCATATCGGCGCCGCAGAAAGTTTTTTAGGGCCTTTATCAAAAAGTCGCCGCGCCGAAACCCTTATTACCTTTGAAAAGATTATCTCTTTGGCTCGGGATAAGGGTGTTCAGATTATGCTTATCGCGGGCGACCTTTTTGATTCAAATAATATTGAAGAAGGTGTGATTTTGCGGGTTATTGATTGCTTTAAATCCATACCCCATATTCACATTGTTTATTGCGCGGGTAACCACGACCCTATGAATCTCAACTCACCCTTTGCAAGATATAATAATATGCTTCCCGAAAATTTTCATATTCTCCCCTGTTTTGATATGGTGGTAGATATAGCCGATTTAGGTGTCAAGGTTTACGGCCGTTCCTTTGAAGAGGTTTATACCAAGTCAACTCCCTCTTTCTCTATTGCGGCAGATGAGAATTCAATAAATATTATGTGCCTTCACGGTGATTTAGGCGCCTCTGCAGATACTAAATATAACCCCATTTCAAGCGAATTCATAGCGGAAAGCGGTATGGATTATATCGCCCTCGGTCATATTCATAAAAGAAGTGAAGTTGCCCGTATTGGCGGTACATTTTATGCCTATCCCGGTTGCCCCGAAGGTCTGGGATTTGATGAAGAAGGCCAGAAGGGTGTTTATATAGGCGCCATTAGTAAAAACCTTTGCGACCTTGAATTTGTTCCCACCGCAAAACGAATTCACGCTACAGTCAAGGTGAATTTAGACGGACAAGAAACCAGCGAACAAATCGCTGATAAAATTCTTTCGCAGTTAAAAGCCGATTTCGGTAATTCCTATGCCGAAAATCTTTATAAAATTATTTTAGAAGGCAAAATAAGTGAGGGCATAAAAGTTTCCACCGAAGAAATCTGCAGCCGAATAAGCGCGGAAGTTTATTTTGCCAAGGTACGAGATAACACCGAATTTGCCATAGATTTAGAAACCCTCGCCAAAGAAGAAGGTCTAAAAGGAATATTTGTTAAAAATATGCTTTCCCGACTCGAAAAGGCGAACGAGGAAGAAAAAGCGCTCATTAAAAAAGCCATAAATCTGGGAATAATGGCCTTTGCATCGGAGGTGGATTACAATGAAGATTAATAAAATCTACATTAGCGCCTTCGGAAAATTCAAGGATTTTACTCTGCATTTTTCCGATGGGTTTAACCTTGTTTACGGTGAAAACGAAAAGGGCAAAAGCACCATTATGGCCTTTGTTAAGATGATGTTCTACGGAACTGCAGGTAAAAAAGGTCAACAACTTTTCTCCCGTCCCCGCCTTAAATATAAGCCCTGGAGCGGCGAAGAAATGGGCGGAAGAATTTATTTCTCACACGGGGGTCATAACTACTGCCTTGAAAGGCAGTTCGGAAAATCCGATTCCACTGATAAAATCCGCCTTACTGATACAGATTTAAGCATCCCCCTGCCTGCCGATAGTGATATTGGCAAGAAATTTTTCGGTTTTGGAATCAGTGCCTTTGAGCGAAGCGTATTTATCGAGGCGGGAAGTCCCTATGTTCACGATGAGGGTGGCGAAGGCGAACTTAATATGCGCCTTTCCAATTTAGCCCTGACAGGCGAAGAGGACACCTCGCATCAAACCGTTTTAAACCGCCTTATTGATGCTAAACTTGATATCATTTCCAAATCGGGCAAGACGGGTAAACTACCTAAAAACAATATGTCTGCCGATGCTTTAAAAGAGGAACTTGCGCGCGCAGAGGTTGCCGCTATACGCCGCAAAGATCTTATGGATAGCATCACCACATCCGAAAAGGAATTCCAGAATTTAAAGCAAGAGTACCTTAAGTATAAAAAAATCACCGACCTTGAAAACGATTTTAAAACTAAGGACAAGTTATCCGAATATCTCTCGCTTAAGGATAAACTTGATACGCTCAGCGAAAATTTGAAATTAAGCGACGGCGCTACTTTAGATGAAATGTTTGTAAAATCCATTGATTTTTGCATTGGTAAGGTTAAGGGATTTTCAGAGAAACTTAAAGAAAAGCAGGCGGATATTGATAAGCGCCGCGAGGCAATTCGTCTTGAAAGCGAAAAATCCACTACCGAACTTCAAGCGGAACTTTCGGAAGCAAAAGAAAAATGCGCCCAAAACGAAAGAGCAAAGGTCGATATAAACGGTAAAATAGACACTCTTTCGGCAAAAGCGGAAGAAGCCAAACGGGTGGCCGAACAATCCATCAACCTTAAAAAGCCCTTTAGCCCCGCTCTTTTGGGTATAGGCGCCGCGTTATTTATAGGCGCCGTAGTTTGCGGTGTTTTAAAAATATCCGTTGCCGCCATAGCCCTTGCCGCCTTGACGGTTATAATCGAAATTCTGGCCTTTGTTATAAGACCTCTTGACACTTCAAAATATAATAAGGCAAAATCCGAATATGACCTTATCTTCAGTCAAGTTCTCGACCTTAAAAATCAATTGAATACTCTAACGGGCGAAGGCATTGAATATTCATCAAGAATCAATATGCTTACTGCTTCATTAAATTCAGATGCGGCCATTAAAAATCAGCGACTTTTAGACCTTAAAGAAAGCGAAGATGAATTCGCCGCTCTCAAAGAGAAGTATACCGAAAGCGAAAAAGAACTTCTTACCATTTATGGCAGATATAAGCAGGCAGAAAGCATAGATGAAATAACCGATATCCTTCCCCTGCTCACCGAAAAGACAGAAAAACTTAAAAACATCAAATTAAAACTTAACTATTTAAGTCGCGACCTCAATAATATTTCCTACGAAGAGGCAAAAGAAAAACTTGAGTTTTTAAAGGGTAAAGAACTACCCGAGGATATTGATTTTAAAGATGCGCGAGAAAAAGCGGAAGAACTTAACGAGAGCATTATGGCGCTCAGTGGCCGCCGTTCCGCTCTTGCCGCCGAACTCAAATCAGAATTTTCCAAAGCCAAAGAACCCGAAATCATAAAAAGAGAACTTCAAGAGATACTTAAAAAATCCGATGAACTTAAAGAGTATTATGATGCCTTAAGTTTGGCAGAAGAAGTATTAAGCGAGAGTTTCGCTTTAGTGAGAAGGGGCTACGGCGCCGCCCTGGAAAACAAAACCCTTGATATTTTCTCCCGATTGACTTTGAAGAATTATGATGCAATTTCGGTTTCAAAATCTCTTGATATAACCACTCAGAAAAGCGGTATTTTCGGTATGAAGGAAGCCGAATATTTAAGTTCGGGAACATACGACCAAGCATATTTAAGTTTGCGCCTTGCCATATCAGAACTTATGAACGAGAACGAAACCCTACCTATTTTCCTTGATGATGTATTATCTCTTTACGATGATGCGAGAACCTGCGCCGCCATGGACTTTTTAAAGGAATATTCCGAAGGTACGCAATGCCTTTTATTTACCTGTCACGGCAGTTTAAAAGAACTTGCAAAAAAGGAAAATTTAAGCGTTATTGAACTTTAAGACACAAAATCCCCGTACCAAAACGGTACGGGGATTTATCTTTAATTATTTCTTTTTATTGCTTAATTTGTTAAGCAGGGCGGTTACGGCAATTAGGATAAGCATTACTACGCCTATTGCCAACATTCCTTTGCCCATATAATGCAGATTACTTATAAAATTAGAGGGATTAAAAGAAAGTAACATATTTTTCCTCCTACTTCATAAAGAAATTAAGTATCAAGCCACCTGCGATAACCGATGCTATCTGACCCGAAACATTTACACCCATTGAGTGCATCAAAAGGAAGTTTTGATTATCTTCGGCAAGTCCCATTTTATGAACTATTCTGCCGGACATGGGGAATGCAGAAATACCCGCTGCGCCAATCATGGGATTGATTTTTGTTTTAAGGAACAGGTTAAGCACCTTTGCGAAGATAACACCGCCTGCGGTATCAAAGATAAATGCCACAAGGCCGAGACCTAAAATAAGAAGTGTCTGGGGTTTTAAGAATTTATCGTAATGCATTTGGGTTGCAATACAGATACCAAGGAAAATGGTAACAAGATTAGCAAGTACCTTTTGCGCAGTTTCGGAAAGGGAGTTAAGAACTCCGCACTCTCTTATAAGGTTACCGAACATAAGGAAGAAAACGAGGGAAGCCGACTGAGGCGCTATAACACCTGCGATAACGGTTATGATTATGGGGAAAAGTATGCGGGTTGTCTTAGAAACTGCTTTGGGTTCATAAGGCATACGAATAAGACGCTCTTTGCGGGTGGTTAAAAGTTTAATTACGGGCGGCTGAATAATGGGCACCAAGGCCATATACGAATAGGCCGCAACCATAATCGCACCTACATATTCGGAGCCGAGTTTATTGGCAACAACTATTGATGTCGGGCCATCCGCGGCGCCGATAATGGCGATAGAAGCCGCATCTTTGATATCGAAAAACATCGAGGCAAGGCATAAGGTAAAGAAAATACCAAACTGCGCCGCCGCGCCGAAAATCATAAGTTTCGGATTAGAAAGAATAGGACCAAAGTCAATCATTGCGCCGATTCCCACAAATAAAAGAAGGGGGAAAAGTTCATTGGCGATACCTGCATCATAAAGAATGCTTAAAGCGCCTTCTTCGTGACCTTGGGTTATAACTCCGCTAAGTGGCAGGTTTACCGCAATGGTACCAAAGCCGATGGGCAAAAGCAATGTGGGTTCCATTTCTTTTTTGATGGCAAGAAAAATAAGAATTCCACCTATTGCCCACATAACGAGCATTTGCCACTGGAAGTTGTTTACCAGATTTTCATAAAGAATTTCCATAGTGTTCTCCTTTCTGTTTGGGGAGCAAAATAAAAGACTCTTACTGCGAAAATACAGTAAGAGTCTTGTCATTTAATAAAGCGGCGGGTTTTAAAAAACCGTATTGACGACCGCATTAACGATTCCTCGCTGACTACTCCCTCTTAGAGCAGGGATATTATACCATAAGCAAATTTGTTTTGCAAGGTTAAAATCACTTTTTCATTTCAAGATACGGGAGGAATTCATAACCCATCTTTTTATAGACATGAATCGCCCGTTCGTTTTCTTCTTCTACTTCAAGCCGAAAAAGATGATTCGGGTATTTTTCTTCGATATATTTAAAGAAACTGCTGCCAAGCCCTTCTCCCCGATGCTCATTCTTTATATAAAGGTCTTCAACCCAGATGCAGTTTTTTCCAAACTCGGTAGAAAAACTTTTTGCAAGCATACCGTAGCCCAGAATTTCACCTGCGCTTTCAAAGACATAACCTTCAAGATAGGGCGAATCATTTATACAAGCATCGAGATTTGCATTGAAAATTTCTTCCGAGCCATTAGTTGAAACCATAGGCGAAGCATAGAAGGTTCGCATCATATCGATAACTAAGTTTTTATCTTCACTTTTAATTTTTCGAATTGTTGGCATTATATATCTTTCCTTTTGTTTAAAATCAATACGAAGCGGTATATATTTTGAGTGTTTTGAACTTAATGCACGAATTAAATATGACTAAAAACCGCCGTATTTCTACTACATACTCTTGAACTTTTTATAGGTGATACAATTCACAAAATTTTCATCATATTTTTTAGGACTTCTAAAAATACCATCGTCTAATCCTTCGTCACCACCAGGATTTCCTTTCAGAACAAATATAGTGTTCGAAATTTTTCCGTCGAATTTGTATATCGGAATTTTATCACCGTATCGTCTCCCTGCCAATCTCCAAAAGCGAGGGACTTGTTCCCAAGAAATAGTATTATCTATAAAGTGAATAATTGTATGTCTGTTAGCGACTTTTCTTGGAATGATAATTATATATTCTTTTTCATCACATTTTACAGAATAAACATTTACAAATTCTGTTTGGATAATTAGTTCTTTGTTTGATTTGAACGAATTAAATAAGTTCATAAAGTTGCCTCCTTGCACTATTTGTTCATTTTGCTTTTTGCAGTTTTAATTGAAGCAATCAATAATATGCGAATTGTCGAACAAGTTTTATCAATGGATTTATAGGTTGCTTCATCAACATAGTCCGATTTCAAAAGCATTTCAAGCCATTTGCCTGTTTCGTTTGCTTCTTTCAAGGCAATTTCGAGTTTAGCAATGAAGTCAGCACGGCTATGACCGTATTTACTTTCTGCGATATTAGCGCAAACACTTGTCGCACTTCTGGCCATTTGATTTGAAATTACGGTTTCGTGTTTTGACCTTAATTCCTTTGTTAATTTCAAAACATCAACCGATAGCTTCATGGATAAATCAGAAAGTTTATCCTCTTTCATTGCTATCACCTCACTTGCTGTATAGATTATATGCTTGTGTTAAATTGGGAACAAATTAGCCTCCCTTGCCCTAAAGGGAGGACGACCGCAAAGGCTCCCTTGCCTAAAGGGAGCTGGCAAAACCGTAGGTTTTGACTGAGGGATACTTAGCGGTGGAGGGATTTTCTTAATCAAAACTTTAAGCTGTTAATATATTTTTCCGCTTCATCAATGACTGTTTCATACCATTTAGGTAACATTTTTTTGGCTATTTCATATTCAACCCATTTATATTCCTTAATTTCATTACAATCTATTTTTATTCCACCTTTGTGTTCACAAAGAAATAGCACAACCGTCTTTTGCTTATTATCAGGCACATCATATTGTATTTCCATTTTGAAATTTGGTTTAAATTCAGCCTTTATACCCACTTCTTCATATATTTCACGCTTTGCGGATTGCCTCTCTGTTTCAAACGCCTCGCTATGACCTTTTGGCACACTATACAATCCTGACCTTTTTTGTAAAATGCAAAGGTATTCTGTTTTATCATTTATCTGTCTATAAATAATTGCGCCGCAAGATTTTTGATATATCGCGTCAATATAAGTTTCATAATACTGTTCCTGAAAGTGTATGTATTGTGCAATTTCTGCTTGATTAAAACACACACCCTCTGGTGCGGCTATAAGTTTATCTTCAACATCATTCATACGATAAACAACACCAATTATTTTAGCAACATAATCAGTTACAGGTTTGTCAACGCCAAGCAAATATACATCAAGTTCTTCACCGTCGCCACCAAACACTTCAGGGATATATCCATAATTAATAGGATATGTTAGAGCATAATTTTCCTTTTTATGTACATAACCTATGGGGCGGTCTATTTTAATATTAACCATCTTACCAAGATATGAATTAACAAGAGCTTTCCTTTCTTCCATATTCATAACGGTTTTATATCCCTCCGTCTTTGCCTACGGCAAATCCACCTCCCTTTAGGCAAGGGAGGCTAAGGCTGCAACTTGTGGCAGCCATTTCTACAAGTTGAAAATCCCGCATAACAACAAGCATTCTTAAATTTAATAGAACATTTCTTATTGAATTTTTCAAGGTATATATGCAAACAGAGTTATCCCGAAATTACGAGATAACTCTATTTTTGATGAGTATGACAAAAGTCATACTGACATATTGAAAATCATACTAAACAAAACACTGTTGAAAACTTTGTTTTAAGCGATAAAACCACTGTAAGTATGACGGTTATTCCTGCCTTGCTCCTATTACAACAAATTTTGTCACCCTT
>JAFSAK010000043.1 GCA_017441045.1 Clostridia bacterium | reverse complement strand
GAAGAAATTGCATAATCTTTTTTTGGTTTTGGTTTTTACTTGGTATATATGGACTGTATACTGTTGTAGGATGAAGTAAAGGCAAGAACACAGGGAAGAACACAAGGAACACAGGGGACAGTTCTGTGTGTTAACAAAATAAAACATATATCATTTTTTCTTCTCTTTAATTATTTTATATAAACGAAACAGTCGGGGTAAAACTCGGCTGTTTTGTTATCTATACAGGACTTATATCGATGGAAACAGACCTTGCAAGCTGTAAATATTACTTTAAAAGGGACAGTTTTTGTCCACTTTAAAATTTATAATAACTCCAAAATATGATTAATTCGAAAGGGTGATTATTTTGGATTTAATTTATGGCGCTGATTCAAAGCATTCTGCAGATACCATGCTCACAAATGGATATACGTTATATGATTGGGTTATGCGGATGAGTTGCTTTCCATCGTTTTGGGGTAGAAATATTTCGGGCGTAGGGGCACTAACCGAAAGAGAAATTATTTTTTTGAAAAACAGAAAATGCAAAATAGCGTGTATATTCGATGAACTTATAGAAGAGATTATTGCATCGAATGATGGGAAAGAGGATGGGATTAGAGCGATAAATGCGGCAAAAGCAATTGGAGTTCCGCAAAACAAGGGTATTACTATTTTTGCTGATATACCGTCACAGTGGAGTGTTAATCATAATTGGATGATAAGCTTTGCGGAAACTGTTATAAAAAACGGATATAAGGTAGGATTCATAGGCAATACCGATTCATCGGATTATTTTAATTTTGATAGGCAGGCAAGCCATTACTACGAGGCGGTGGGTACAAATCCCGATTTCCCAACTTTATATTGGTCAAAAAGGCCCAAATATGATTTCGAGCCAAATATTTGGGCGCCATTTGCACCCTCGGCGCTTTTGCCTCAAGATATGGATTTATGGCAATATGGAACGGTTGCTTTCCACGAAATTAAAGCAAATAAAAATTATGCGAAAAACAAATCGGTAATAAGTGCATTTTGGGATTTGGAGGCAAATTAGATGACTGCTTCACAATATATAAACATCATTAAATGGAGCGTATTTTTAAATCCTAACAGCGATAATGAAAAGCTCATAAAAATAATTTTGAATAATTTAGGGGTAGCATTTCCCTGCGGAGATAGCAAAGAGAAAATACGAAAATTAGAAACCAATTCATTTTTGGGTTGGGGGAAAAGCAATATCGATGATGCACAAAATTTCGCTAATGTAGGCGTTGCGGCGATTTGCATTTCAGAGAGCAAGGTTTATATCGTTTGGCCTGATCAAGAAACAAATGACTTAATACAATCGGATGAAATTAAAGCTATGAAAAGCGATTTAGTTAAGCGCACCAATGAACTAACGGACGAGGAAAAAGAAACAATGCGTTTTTTTGTTTACAGTTATCGCCGCGCTTTTGAGGGATAAAGCGTGGATAGTGAGAGTGTTATTTTCAACCCTAATGTATTGTGCTTTATGGCTATTGTGCTGGGTTCTCTTTTGGGAGGAATTAAAATAAAGGGTTTCTCGCTTGATATATCGGCGGTGTTGATAGTATCGGTTTTAATAGGAATTTTAGCATCAAAACTGAATGGTTTTGATTCAAATAGCGAATTTACAAGCAGTATGAGTTTGTTTTCAAAATTCGGTACGGCGATTTTTATATCTGCAATAGGCTTAATTTCGGTAGATACAGTCTCGAAAGGAATTGACCGAAAAGATATTTTTGCGGCTGCAATCGGCTCGTTGATGGTTTTGGTAAGTTTTCTGTTCGTTGTTGGTATTGGAGTTTCGGATTTTGGCATATCCAAATCCGCGTTACTCGGTGTTTTGTGCGGTTCTATGACCAGCACACCGGCGTTAACCGCAATTTGCGAAAATGAGGCATTGATTAACGGAGAGATTATTTTAGGATATGGCACAACTTATTTTTTAGGGGTTGTTGGAGTTGTATTATTTGTTCAGATTTTAGGCAAACAATGCAAATTTGAAAATTATCCAAACACCAAAAACGAAGATAAGAATAGCGCGCACCCACTTATTTTAATGGGAATTTCCGTGATTTTGGGGAGTTTATTTGGTGAAATGCGCATATTAAATGTTTCTATCGGCGCAACGGGTGGAGTTTTACTTGCCTCAATAATTGTGGGGCTATTAAATAAGAGGGTATTTTATAAAAATGAAGTTTCATTTTCAAACTTGTGCATTTACCGCAATTTAGGATTGATGCTGTTTTTTGTGGGTAACGGAATATCGGCGGGAATACGGTTAACCGCAGGAACTTCGCTTAAATGGTTTATTTGCGGAGGTTTAATAACGAGTTGTGTATGCGGTTTCGGTTATTGCTTTAGCCGAGTAGTATTCGGTTTCAATAGAGAAAAATCATTGTTTGTTGTGTCGGGAGGCATGACTAGCACTCCCGCAGTTGCAGTGGCATTGAAGCAATGTGGTAATAAAGATTTATCCTTGTATTCTTTTTCGTATTTCGGAGCACTTATAACAATGGTGTTCGGCATAAGAATTTTAGAATTTTGGATTTAATGTATATATAATTTGCGGTTTTACAGCAACGCAAACCAGCATAAAATCAATTTAAAAGCGACCTTGTACTTCGAATTCGGGACCCAAGATCGCTTATTACCTTTAATTATCCGATTTTGGAACAAAAATATCGTATTTTTCTTGCAAAATTACTCAATTTCATATGCAATATATATATTATTTTAAAAATTCAGGAGGATTACATTATGAAGCGTATTTTATCACTTTTATTAGTTGCCGCTTTAATGTTTACTTTTGCGGCTTGCGGCGGGCGGTCAAGGTGTGATAACCGTTGCGGATTTAACGCCGCCCGTTGCCCTTGCGGCTTATGCGGGAGCGGCTATTGCTCAGGCGAATCCGATGAAGACCGCCTTTACGGCCACAAAACTTGCCATAGGCGCATTTATAGTACCCTATGTATTTGCGCTTAATCCCGCGATGCTCTTTATCAATACCACTGTGCCTGAAGTTATCTTAATTTGTATAACCTCTTGCGTTGGCATATTTGCGGTGTCGGCATCACTTGAGGGATATTTCTTGCATAATATGTCCTGGTACGAAAGAATTATAAGCGCCGTCGGGGGACTGCTGCTGATTTATCCCGGTATGGTAACCGATGTTATCGGTGTTGGATTAGTGGGAATAGTGCTTTTGGTTCAACTTCTCACAAAAAGAAGATAAAAACATTAAACGTATAAATTTGTATTTTCGTAGTCAAAACTTTACATAAAAGCCGGAAAAACACTTGATTTTGTAAAGTTTCGCACCTTTTGGTTGCTTTTTTATGATTTTTATATAGCGGTATTTGTAAACTTTAGTTGACAAATACCGCTATATTGTTTTACAATATAATCATATTATATACCAAATCAGGAGGAGGCATTTTATGAAGTATATAGTAAACGGAAATATAATATTAAAGGATAAAATAATGGAAAATTCCGCCATTGGTTTTGAAGGTAAAATTTGCGAAATTATAGATAGTAAGCAAATCCCCGAAGGCGCAGAACTTATAGATGCTAAGGGAGGTTTTGTAGCCCCGGGCCTTGTGGATATTCATATTCACGGCTATCTGGGTGAAGATACCTCAGATGGCAGCGCCGAAGGCATTAAAAAGATGGCGGGCGGTATCATTAAAAACGGCGTTACTTCTTGGTGCCCTACTACTATGACGGTTAGTATGGAAGAAATTAACGCGGCTCTCAATGTGGTGCGCTCCTTAAAGGAAGAAAGCAAGGATTGGGCAGGCGCAGAGATACTCGGTGTTAACCTTGAAGGACCCTTCATCAATCCCAAAAAGAAGGGCGCTCAGGCGGAAACTCACATAAAAGCGCCCGATGCAGATTTTATTATAAATAATTCCGATATAATTTCTCTTGCGATCATGGCGCCCGAGATGGAAGACGGTTGCGATGCCATAAAGAAAATAAGGGAGAACTGCGATGTTAAGGTTTCTATCGGTCATACCGATGCTACCTTTGAAGAAGCTTTATCGGGTATTGATGCGGGCGCAACTCATATAACCCACCTCTTTAACGCTCAAACCCCTTTGCACCATCGTAATCCGGGTGTGGTTGGAGCGGCGCTTCTTCGCGATGTTTACACAGAGCTCATTTGCGACACTTTCCACGTTCACAAGGGTTTGTTTGAATTGATTGCAAAAATCAAGGGGGATAAGTTGGTGCTTATCACCGACTGCACCCGCGCGGGCGGTATGCCCGACGGCGAATATACCCTCGGCGGACAGAAGATTATCGTAAACGGAATAGAATGTCTTTTGGAAGACGGAACTATTGCGGGCAGCGTGTTGAAACTTAACGATGCGGTTAAAAATGTTTATAAAAATACCGAAATGCCATTGTGGCAGGTGGTAGCGGCGGCAAGTTTAAATCCCGCCAGAGCCATTGGCGCAGATGATCGCAAGGGCTCTTTAGAAATCGGCAAAGATGCAGATATTATTATTTGCGACAGTGAATTCAATGTTATGAAAACCATCATAGGAGGCAAGGTTAAATATGAAGCTTAAATATGAAGCAAAATTAGATAAGGGCTTTGAGCCCATGATTTTGGTGTTTAATGATTTTACCGATAGAGCCAAGGCGGCAAATGGTGAAAAATTGGTAATAGGTATCGAGCGTAACCAAGGATTTGTTTCCGCTTTTTCTATGACGGTTTTCCCCGATAACACAGGTCACGATGAAGAAAATCTCAGAGTGGTTGAGCGTGTTGTTAAGACACTTTTATGGGTTAAGGGCGGCTACAAAATTATTATAGCGGGCTCTAAACTTATATATGAAGGCATATCGAAGATTTACGCCGCCGAAGGCACGCGCGCTTTCGATAATGATTTTATGTCCGGAGTTTATGAGAAAAATTTCGAGTGTGTTTGGGCGCCCATAGAGAATGCCCCTGTTACTAAAGAATCCGCCACCCCCATAGGCCGCCATTTAGACGGATGCCGCATCGGTTTTGATGCAGGCGGCTCCGACCGTAAGGTTAGCGCGGTTATAGATGGCGAGAGCGTATATTCCGAGGAGGTTGTGTGGTTCCCCAAAATCAATTCCGACCCGCAGTATCAGTATGATGGAATTTTATCTGCTATGAAATCGGCTGCAGAGCACTTGCCCAGGGTTGATGCTATAGGAGTATCATCGGCAGGTGTTTATATTGATAATCGTATAATGGTGGCATCCCTCTTTTTAAAGGTTTCCAAGGAGGATTTCGAAAAAAGAGTTAAGAATATGTATATTGATATCGCCAAGGAGTTTGGCGAAAACGTTCCCCTTGAGGTTGCAAACGATGGTGATGTTACCGCCCTTGCGGGAGCTATGGATTTAGATGATAATTTGGTTTTGGGTATCGCTATGGGCACAAGTGAAGCCGGCGGATATGTTGACCCATCTGGTAATATTACGGGTTGGCTCAACGAACTTGCCTTTGTGCCTGTGGATTTCTCAAAGAACGCTATGGTTGATGAATGGTCGGGAGATATCGGTTGCGGAGTAAAGTATTTTTCTCAGGATGCGGTAATCAAGCTTGCTCCCGCAGCAGGAATTGAGCTTGAAGAAAGCCTTTCACCCGCAGAAAAGCTTAAGGTTGTTCAGGGACTTATGGAAAAGAACGACCCCCGCGCCGCCGCTATTTATGATACCATCGGTGTATATTTCGGTTATGCAATTGCGTATTATAGTTTGTTCTATGATATAAAACACGTGCTTATTATGGGTCGTGTAACCTCGGGTGAGGGCGGAGTGATTATTCTTTCTCGCGCCAACGAAGTGCTTCAGAACGAATTCCCCGAGCTTGCGAAGAAATGCAAGCTTCATATTCCCGATGAAAAATCAAGAAGAGTAGGTCAGTCGGTTGCGGCTGCAAGCTTACCCGAAATTAAAGCGTAAAAATATAAATTCAGAGGAGTGACTTTTGTCGCTCCTCTGAATTTTTTACTATTGTTTTTTATTGAAAATCAAAATATAATATCAAGCAATATACTGCTCCATTTTCCTATGAACGGAATAAAAATGAGAATATATGAAACGGCGGTATCTAGGGCTCTGGTAGCGAGATGACCTATAACAACCGCGCCAAAGGATGTTCCTCCCTCGTTATATTCGGCGTGGTTGATAATATGCCTTTTGTAAATGCAGTTGGCGAATAATCTAAAGCCGAAATTTAATATATTGCCTATAACCATAGTCCATAGCCATGCATTGAGCAACTTCTTTTTAAGGGCATCATAATCCCTTGAAACTCTTTTATATTCAGTTGTCATTTCCCATTGGCTGTTACCGTTTTCATCTGTATAATGATAATAAGCTTTGTCGTTATTTATGAAATCTTTTCTTACCTCGCGCACAACCTCATAGTGCTTTATATCTTGACGGTGCACAACGGGTATCACGACAGTGGCGAGAACCGAGAGCAAAATCAGAGCCGCGCTATAAATTATAGCGACCTTATACATTTTGCGGTAAAAGAACCAATGTACGCCAAAGAGAAAGGCGCAAAGATTAAACTGGATAAAGAATTTTTTATCGCCCGAACGGATAAATTTTTCCCTATAATAATCATAATTTTTGCTTACAAATTCTCTGACGGTGGAATTATCTATACCCTCAATGACCGTGGTATCATCGATTTTATCATTACTGAATTCATAATAACACTTTTTGCAATATGTATCATCTTTGCCTACAATCGCTCCGCAGTTGCTACAGATTTTCTTTTCGTTTGCAAAACCGCTGTCTCTTTCGCATTCGTTCATAAGGTCACCACCTTGATTTATTTATATCAATTATACATTATTTTAAGGCGGTTTACAACAGGATTTAATATAAACAGTTATAAAAACATTAACAAACCGCAAAAAGCAATGATATTTCTTATAGAAATCTGAATTTAAGTGATTTATAATGTTTGTAGATAGCAAAGGAAGCAAGAGAGGTGTTTTTATGAAAAAAGACTTTTTTGCAAAGGATTGGGGAAATTATTTACCACAACCCATATGCGAAGATGTTCCCGAATATGAAGGTTTTTATAAAAAAGCGTGGCAACTTGCCCACGACCATATAAAGCATATAGAAGATATGCCCCAAACTCCCTATATGGATGAGGCATATTGCGATACTGTACTTTGGATATGGGACACCTGCTTTATGTCTCTTTTCTGCAAGTATGCGCCTGAGGTTTTTCCTGGTGTTGAGAGTTTAAATAATTTTTATGATATTATCCACGGCGCCAAAACTAT
>JAFSAK010000042.1 GCA_017441045.1 Clostridia bacterium | reverse complement strand
TATATCGGCACCCTTATTGATGACCTTGTAACTAAAGGATGTCAAGACCCATATAGAATGATGACATCGCGAAGTGAATACCGCCTTATTTTAAGGCAGGATAATGCCGATGACCGCCTTATGCCCATAGGATACGAACTGGGTCTTATAAGCGAAGAAACCTATAATGAGTTTTTAGAGCGCCAAGCCCTTAAAGTAAAAGAACTCGAAAGAATAAAATCTGTATTTTTAGGGCCCTCTGAGGAACTGAATAAGGTTTTAAAGGACTGCGGCACCGCCCCTCTATCTACAGGTTGCCGCCTTTCCGACCTAATTAAGCGCCCTCAGCTTTCCTATAAGGTTTTGGGCCCCTTCGATAAGGATAGGCCTTCTCTTCCCCCCGAAGTTGCGGAGAAGGTTGAAATAGAGATTAAATATGAAGGTTATATAACCCGCCAAGAAGCGCAGGTAAAAGAAATGCTGCGCTTGGAAAAACAGGTTATTCCCGAAAATATTAACTATGATGATATTTACGGTATTCGCCTTGAAGCCCGCGAAAAATTAAACAAGGTAAGACCTAAAAACATTGGTCAAGCATCCCGAATTTCAGGGGTTAGCCCTGCGGATATTTCGGTGCTTTTAATTCACCTTAGGAGTAATATATGATAACCTATGACTATGATAAAATCGCCCCTTTGTGCAGCGGTTTCGGTCTGGAACTCACGGCAGAGATAAAAGACCGCCTCACCCTTTACGGAAATCTGCTTACAGAGTGGAACGAAAAAATGAATCTTACGGCCATTACAGACCCCGAAGGCGTTTTATATAAGCATTTTTACGATTGCCTTCTTTTGTTTAAAAATGCAGAGGTTAAAAACGGCGCCAAAATTATAGATGTTGGTACGGGGGCAGGTTTTCCCGGTATGGTTTTAAAAATCGCCCGTCCCGATATAGATTTAACCCTGCTTGATGGGCTTAATAAACGCCTTATCTTTTTAAACGAGGTTTTAAATGCCTTAGGGCTCAGCGCTGAAACCGTACATCTTCGCGCCGAAGAGGGCGGTAAAAATCCCAAATATCGCGAGCAGTATGATATCGCTTGCGCCAGAGCCGTAGCGCCTTTAAATGTGCTTTCGGAATATTGTATCCCCTATGTTAAGAAGGGCGGATTTTTTATAGCAATGAAAGGAAGCCGTGCCGAAGAAGAATTGGAGGCCGCAAAAAATGCCTATAAAATCCTCGGATGCGAAAAACCCCGCCAATTTTGCGAAACACTGACGGGCGAGGAGAAAAGAACCTTTATAATTTCAAAAAAAATATCGCAAACTCCGCCAAAATACCCAAGAAGCAACGGAAAGATTTCAAAAACCGCCCTTTAAAAAGGCGGTTTTTCTGTTTTTATGGAGAATTTTCCCGACCGATTTTTCTTTACAATTTTTAAAAACTGAATTATCATAAATTTGTAAAGAAAAAAAGGAGGGACAAGCGTGAAGTTTATAAAACAACCAAAGTTATCAATGCTTAAACCCTCTGCAATTCGGGAAGTTAATCCCAAAAAATCATATAACAAAATAGACCTTGAAGCCCTTTTCGGCAGTATAGCCGCTAACGGAATTATCGAACCCTTATTAGTTGCCAAAGGAAAGGGACATACATATCGGCTTATTTCGGGGAGCAAACGGCTTTTCTGCGCCAAGGAAATCGGCATAAGAAGAGTGCCTTGCATCATTTATAATGCGGATGAGGAAATCTGCCGTCTCTACCATCTTATAAGCGGACTTTGCCGATATGAGACCCACTATCTTGAACACGCCAACCTGATGAAAGAAATTATGGAAAAGGGTAATTTAGAGGCGGGGCAACTTGCCGCCCTTATGGGACTTAAATCCCTTACGGTACAAAACAAAATGCGCATTTTAGAACTGCCGAAGGAAATAAAAGATAGATTGATTGACCTTAATTTAAGCGAAACCTGCGCCCGAATGATATCGGGGCTTTCTTCCGATAAACAAAATCTGCTTTTTGAAACGGCGCTTAAAGAAAACCTTTGCGAAAAAGAACTTCAACTTGAAATAAGCCGCCTTCTTACCGAAGACCGCTATGAAAATATAGATTTTTCCAAAGAGGAAAATACGGAAGGAACCGCCGAAACCATTAAAAGAAAATCGGCCCTCGGAAATGCAAAATTTCTTACGAACAGTTTGTTACGCCTTGTAGGCCGAGCCGAAGAATCGGGGCTACCCGCCACATTTAAAACGGTAGAAACCGAAAAATACACCGAATATAAAATCAGAATAAACAAAAAATTTATTCCTTCCGCAACACAACTCAAAATTGTTTAATTTTATAAATTTCCAGGTAAATTCTGCCCTCACCTCTTTGTCCCCTTGGGGCGAGCGCAGTTTTTATATAGGAATGGCACGGAAAACCGTATCCGCACTATTCCACCATATTCATCCCCATACAGAAAACCGCGTCTTTTATAGGCGCGGTTTTCTGTTATTGATTAAAAAGTAAACGGCTTGGAAAAATCCAAGCCGTTTTTTAGATTTATTGAATACCCAAAAGCTGTTTGCGGAGTTTGCTTAAATCTGCTTCTGAAAGCGTTCCATCGCCGTTAATATCGGCGCAGTAGGGATCCATAAAGTCATCATCGCTCATAGTTTTATCTAAATATTGAGCAAGGATAGCCAAATCCTTCATATCCACGGCGGTTTTATTATGATTTCCGGAAATATACTTGATATCGCTTTCGCTCAGTTCAAGATAATCTGCAAGGAACTGAACATTATATTTGAATTCCTTAGCAGTTTTCTTGGCAACGCAAGAAACATCAATTTCCTTGGTTGCGGTATTATAGTAGGATACCGCATTGGCAAGAGAAATGGTACTTCCCATTTCATCGCAATACTGATAATAAATATTACCAAAGGACATATCGGCTTCACCTGTTTTATTAAAGCCGAATCTGATTTCGGAAATTTTTATATCCTCAGCCATTCTGATTTCGCCCGTCTTCGCATTAAAGGATTCAACCAACTCTGACTTCCAGTTGTTTCCTGCTACCGCTCTCACGGAAATGGTGTTCCAGTCGGTATGGGTTGTAGAGAAATAGAATACTCTCACGGTTCCTGCCGAGAAGGATTCCGCCAATTTGCCGTTCTGGTCATAGATATAAATTCTTGCGACGGTATTTGCGCCCGAAATTGCCTTATCTATCTTATAGGAAATATAGATATCGTCAATTTCCGCCAAGGTTCTGTTCTTGCTGCTATCGGTGGCTTTATAAGCTATTGCCGCGCTACCCGATACACAAGAACCGTTACCAAAGTACTCTCCGCCGATACCTTCAAAACTATAGTAGGTATCCCCGTTTTCGGGGGTTATGGGATTGGCTGTATACTGTGTATTAACGCCCAGAGAATTATATTTAAAATATTTGTTCATCGTAAGAGCTGCCTGCTGACCGTTTTTGCCAAGGTTGGTAGCAAGGGCATTATAATAGGGACTTGCGCCATCATTGAAGGTATAATACATACCCGTAAACTGCATATCTGCGGCGCCGCCCACATTATTCCATCCAAAGCGAATTCGGTTAATGGTGGTGGTTTGTTCGGTCTTTCCGCTATATGCTTCAAGCAATTTTTCCTTCCAGTTTTCGCCGAACTGCTTACTCATAGAGGTATGCACCCACTCGGTGTTCGTGGAATCTACGAATATTACGGTTTCGGTACCGTTTCTGTTGGCAAAACCGTGAGCCCAGGCGCTTCCGTTATAGATATATACTCTTGCGGCAATGGTTCCGCTTCTGTAGGATTTTTTCACTCTGTATGAGAAGTAAATATCTTCAATATCAGCCAGGGTAACGCCGTCTGCAAGGGTGTTGGTCTGCATATACTCAATATATCCGCCACTCGCATCGCAACTGTTTAAAGCTACATTTTCACCGATGCTGTTTACGGTATAAACGGGTTCGCCCTCAATACCGTCGGTAATACTATTGGTATAGCTATTGCCCGATTTATCCTTGGTGTTAACGGGGTCAAGAGCGCGCATAACCATATCCTTTGAAGATTCAAGCACGCCATCCACCGCATTACCTACAGATGAGAAACCGTTAATCTGAACTTCGGAAATAATTCCGCCTACCTTATTTATATGAGAGAAGTATTTGGGATTGGCGTCAATTATCTCAATTCTTACGCAACTGATTTCCATAGGCGCGAAATCTGCGGAATAAAGACCGTAATATTCGGGTGTCTTTTCTTTGGACTTTATATTTACTTCGGGTAATTCACCTTCGGTAGCGCCTGTTTCGAAATCAATTATAATATCATCGTCATTTTCGCCACTGCCATCTATGATATCCTCGCCCTCTTCTTCATCATCTTCGGGGACAAATTCTTCCGCATCGCTTAAAATCTTTTCGGTCCAGGATTTAATAGGGGTAGCATCGGCTGCAAAAAGTTCCTCCTGGCTATCGCCCACATAAATATTCATTTTAGAAGGTCTGTAATCATCTAAAATGCTGGTATAAACCGAAATATTATCAACGCAGTTGGTAGAACGCATATTGAAGAACATATTTACGGATGTATCGTTATTTACGCCGCCATAGTATGTATAAACAGTACCAAGGTCACCGTCAAAAGCATTTGTCAGGGTTTGATATTCACTGGCTGACGACCATCCGGGAATCCATTTATCCATATCTTCATCAACAGCGGTCATATTGTTTGATGAATCAACCAAACTCAACCTCACATAATCGGTGCGGTTTAAAAAAAGGTTTTCATACGTTGCCTTATTCTTATTGTAGCCATTCGCCTCAATTTCTACAACTTCGAGGTCGCCTGAGGAAAGGGTTACTACAATTCTTAAATAGGATGCGGTAAGACAGGTATCTACAAAGTATTTTTCAAATATGGTTTTGCTCGCATCCTTCGAAGTATAAACCAGAGCCGATTCATCTAAAACCGCGGTTCCAGATGAAGAAGCATAAAATTTAACCGAAAATATATTTGCCGAATTGGAAATAAATCTTATATTATCTATATCCGCATTGTGATTAAGATTATAGTTATACTCTATGCTCTTACCATCGGCAGATATGGTAGTAAAGGTTTCATAGTCGCCGTCATAGGTTACCTTATGTTCTGCGCCGCCATATTCATTTTGACCGAGGGCGGTTTTGTTTCCCGCATTATCAACGCGGTTTACGGTTACTGGAACATGGGATAACAAGTTCTCTTTCGTATTTTCCTTTTTATATTCGCTTCCGTAAATACCAAGTTCGGAAATACGAACTGCCGAACTCTGATGGTTAATACCGTAACGGGCAACCCAGGCGTTATAATCCGCAAGAGCCATAGTAACTTCAAAGCTCACATACCTTGCGGCAACAGGGGTTTTCATAGAGAAAACCTGCATTCTTGTGGTGCTTACCGTATTATCATAATCTATTATAACGCTCTTGCCGTTAAAGAGATAATTAAGGTCGTTTGAAGCGTGAATCCTGTATTTTCCCGTTATATTAAGAGTGGTGGCATCGCTTGCAAAGAGGAATTTTTCAATAGAATAGGTATCGCCTAAATCGTAGTAAATATGTAGAGAAGTAGTATCCCCGTCATAATACATTCTATAATTATCACCGATTCCTACTGTTGTTAATACATCGGCATCGTAAAGATTTGTTATGGGATAAGTTTCTTCGTTGAAAAGCGAGGTAAATTTCTGACGGTTACCTGTATCGGCTCTTACATACGCCATAGTAGAGCGGTTTGTCAAAATATTCTGACCCAAATTTTTAATGGTATCGGCACTGAATTCCGAAGCAATTGTGTCGTAATCTTTCTGGAAACCGTAAACGCCCAATTCGTTTAAACGAACGAAACCGTCAAATTCCTTTATATTCTTACAGGGCGCATAAATTCTGATAACAATATATCTTGCGCAGAGTTCGGGTCCAACTGTATGGTCGAAAACCTGAGCTACAGATGAGTTGACATTTATGTAAGAGTTTACGAAAGATTCTGCCGTGAACAGTTCGCTTTCGGTTTTTGCCGCATAAATCTTATACCTATAGTTGCGAAGATTTTCTTGAATTCCCGAAATAACAGCAGTTTTTTCTATAACGTATATTCTGCTCAAATCATAAACGAACTCGAGGAAAGCGCCTTCTTTTTTAAAGTTACCCGCCTCAATATTTACGGGATTTCCGACGTTTCCGTCGGCAAGTTTTCTATAATCACTGCAAAAACGCTCGGTTTTGCTATCGCTTACGCCGTCATAGTAGCTGATAGTAGGCATAATACCGCTTAAAACGTTTTCCGAAGGCAAATTAATTGCCGCCAAATCGTTATACTCGCTATAACCTCTACTTATTTCTACGCCCGAAATTTCTTTTAATTCTTCGGCATTTTGAATAGCGGTTTCGAATGCATCAACATCGTAAAGTCCCGTTATGTCGATTCCGCGAGCGGCATATACCCAGTCGCTCACATTCCAATTCTTTGCTTCTTCATCACTCGGTAACGGCAAATATCTCAAAGAAACCACAGAACCCAAAGTCATATTAACAGCGGCATTATTTGCGCTATCATTATCGCAAAGCTGCAGTTCTATTCTCGTAACGGAATCGGTGGTTTGAAAACCTTCTAACCAGGTTTCATCGAAAGATGATATACCCGCAATAATATCGGAAAATCTAATGGTTTGAACCTTGCCAACCATATCCTCGTTTATATTGATATAGTATGCAGACCTGAAAACACCAAAGTTACCGTCAATAATTGCGCTAACTTTAAAGCCCATTTTAGCGCCCGTTGCGGCAGTATTTATTTCATTTATAATGAAACTGAACTGAAGGTCACTAATATCATAAAGTCTCTTTGAATTACTGTAATTTTCAGATAACTTAGCATCTTCGATATTTTCGGGATTGCTTGAAAGGAATATTTCATAGTCCGTAGAGCCGGTTACAGCCGTACGGTTTGTTCCTAAGGCATAATCAAAGGTTACGCTTTTAGCGCCCCAGATATTTCTTTCATCTTCACCGATTGGGTTTACGGTAACGCCGGAACTACCGGATTTAAAATATACCGCATCGCTTGTGCCGGTGCCGGTAAGGGCAAAAGGTGAATAAAAATCGCCGCTTACTACGCCATAAATATTTTTCCAGGCGTTCTTGATTTCGGTGGGGTCAAAAGAGTTTACAAGAATGGTAGCAAGATTTTGTCTTGCAGTAATAAAAGCATCGGTATTATTAAAACCGCTTAAATCAAGGGCTGCCGCCTCGTTAAATAACTCGTAGGGGGTTAATTTATCAAGACCATCGGTACTTGTAAGTTTATTCCACTCAGCGATAAGATTATCACAAGCGGTATCAATATTGCTTTTGATTACGGTGTTTTCCGCAGTATATGCATTTGCAACAACTCCCGAAAATACGGGAAGAATTGCGCTTAAAATAAGGACTGCCGAGAGAATAACCGCTATATTTTTCTTTAATATCTTTTTCATAAATTATTCTCCTTTCTCCTTATTCTACAATTTTAACAATGATTACGGTGTATGCACTGGTGTCATATTTAGAGGTAACCTTTATGGCAACCGTATCACCTACATTAAGCTCATTGGAAGTAGCGATATAGGTCGCCGAACTTCCGTTTGCCACGATTTTACCTACATTTTTCTGGGTCCAGCCGTAGCCGCCATAGTATGTATGGGCGGTGCCGTCACCTGCGGCAACATAATCGTTTTTGCCCCAGATTTCCCAGGTAACATTTGAAAGGTCGGCAGAAGCGCCGTTTAAAATAGCGGTGCCGCTACCGTCTTTAGTGCCGTAAATAGCATCTACACTAAAGGTTTTGTTTTCGCCCTTCTTCATTTCCACTTCTGCTTTTTCTTCACCGGTTACAACCTGCACTTCTTCATCTAAAGTAGTGTAGATTACAAGCATGTGCTGATTTTCGGGAAGAGTATCGGTTATTACGCCACTGCTATTGGCGGTAACAACCTTATCGGCAACGGGTAAAAGGTCACCATCGGGATAATATCTGCCTGTATCGGCGCAGTCATCCTCATCGTTCCAATTACCGTTTTCATCCTGAACATTTTCTATATCAACGGGATAATAGTAAACTATTCTTTGGAATTGCTTATTAGCCGCTTTGGAGCCGATATTTACGGTGAGATTTCTCACTGCCGAGTTTTCCTTAACCTCGGTAAGCACGGTTATATCACTGCCTTTAAGATAGGTAGCGGCAATAATATCTTCCGAATCGCAGTTCGTGGTAACGACCTGACTCTTTTTGGGGATATATCTCATCAAAAGGCCTTGATAAGCATAGATATCGGAAACCTGGTCAAGTCCTAAAGAGGGGGTATTCCAAAGGTCAGAGTTTCTGCCGTTATGACCTACGGAGGTCGGTTTCGGGATATATTCGCCCATAAAGAACCATCTTGCGCTTCCGCCAACACCCGCATTGCTCTGGGCGATTACCATACTCGCTTCGTTAACGGCAAATTCAAGACACTTCTTAGGTTCGGCATTAAGAGCGATAACTCTGGATGGATAACCCGAAAATTCGGTTATATAAATATCGGGAACATTCCGGGTAAGAACCTTATACTCCTCCAAATAATACTGATACAGATTATATCCATCTTTTAAATCCATACCGATTGTAAAATTGTGAAGTCCGTTAAGATATGTATGGTTTGAAAGATAATCATAGGCATTATTTCCCTTACTGTCAACCTGCTCTTCTCTGGCAACGTTAAAAAAACTTATAATTCCGTCTTGTTGCGTTTCTTCGTTCCACCAGGCAGAAAAATCGGTGCCGCAGATACGAACTAAATTTCTCTTTCCTTCTTCTACGAATTTATTATGTACTTCAAGAACCATTCTCGAATAGTAAACCCGCTTATCAAGAATAGTTTCATAGTTAGCGCCATTAACCTCATTATAGAAAGAGAAATTTGTAACATTGGTAAGACCTTCTACATAGTAAAGCTGATACCAAAGTTCATACGCCGCCTGAGCAAATGCCTCAAGGTTTTTTGGAGCCGCACGGGTACCGTCAGACCCATAGCGTGATGAACCGGGGATGCCGAACCACTCCTGCATTTCAGCCGCAACAATACCGCCAAAATTAAGCTGGATTATGGTTCCTGCCTCTTTGAGCATTTTAACCCTTATAACGAAGTTTTTATATTCGACGGTATCGAAATTATAAATTCCGTTATTCCAATAATATTCCTGTTCTTCAGGGGTTTTGTCGAGATAAACTATCCACTGGGGATAGAACATCATACGCATAAATGCGGGCTCAACAACGGCAGAACGCTTATCATTTACACGCTGATAAGCATCGTTCATACCATAATAGTAAGGACCGCACCAAAGGTTATCGCCAAGACCTTCATAACTATCTTGGATAACACTGCCGGTATTTACGGTTATAGTTCTGCTGGTGCTTGTGCCGCTTGCCGAACTAACTGCAATGGATGCAATGGCGATTACAAGACACAGAGCAAAGGCGGTAACAACCGTAAGAGTTCTTTTAAGTGAAAACTTTTCCATTTTTTGACCTCCGAATAAAATATTCCCATAATAATATAATTATATAAGAAATTCGCATATAAGTCAATAAAATATGATACAAAAAAGCAATGCCGCACCTTGCAAAACAAGGTGCGGCGAGTTTTCGTTAAGATCCGAATAAAATATTAATCAATTTTATTCTTCATCTTCACTTTTCTTTTTCTTTTTGAGAATGATAAAGATGATTACGCCTGCGGCAACTAATGCTACCACGCCTGCGCCTATACCCACGATTAACCAGAGATAATTGTTTTCGCCTTTATTCTTGCGAACAACTTTTATCTTCTTCTTTCTCTTGGGTTTATCTTCTTCCTCTTCCTCTTCTTCCTCATCGGTTTCTTCCTCGATGATATCTTCCTCTTCTTCCTCTTCGGTTACGGGCTCTTCCTCATCGAGTTCTTCCTCGATTTCGGCATAAGCGCCAAGGGCGAAGGTGGAGAAGGTTGCATCATCAAATACGGCGCAGTAGTAACCGTTTATAATATCGAATTCAACCATATTGAATCCGCCCCAACCGCCGTTTAAGAGGAACACATCTTCGGTTTGCTCCGCGAGGGTCTGCGGAATTCTATATGTAATTGTTCTTCCATCAAAATCGGTAACAATGTTGCCGTTAAGGTCTAAGAGATAAATCTCATAAACATCGGAAACAAGCTGCATATTGTTATCGTTGGCAACGGCTGTCTTTTCATCGGCAGTAGCGGCTCTCTTCTTAACGAGAATATCCTGAACGGTGGTATAAACATCGTTATCACGAAGGGCATTGATATCAACTGCAATTCCGGTTTCCTTATCGGTGAAGGAAGCAACCACGCCGTTTACAACGCGGCCTCTTGCCTCAAGGCCGCTCACCTGAATTTCAGAGAGAACGGTTGCAATCTTATTGCCGTATTTTTCGAGGGAGTAAATGGTATCGTCACTGCGAACGATTTCCACTCTTACATACTGCGCAATCTGAGGAACGAAGTCAAAACTGAATACTCCGTCCTGAGCTTTTGAAGTCCACTTCTTAGCGGGAACGGCCTTTTCGCTATAAAGGTCAAGGTCATTTGTGCCGAAGTAGAAGTTGATTTCATCAGGCCAGTATTGTTCGGAGCTTCCGCCCTGAATCATAACATTATCTATGGAGTTAAGTGTTCCCATATCAATAAGCATATTGATGGATTCTTCGCCGTTCTTACCGCCGTAGAAGTCAAATACTGTATCGGGGTCATTATCAAGAGCGTTTCCGCTGTGATACATTACAGACCAGGTTGTATGACCGAACTTCCACTTATTAGCGTGTTCAGAAATAGCCATCGTGCCCTTATCACTTGCAGAGAAGAAGGCGGCGGTATCGCTCTTGCCTTCCGCAAGGTTATTATAGAAGAATTCCTGATCGTTTCCGCCGATGATTTCAATCTCACTGGGTTCGAAAACGTTGCCATCGATATCTTCGATAACAAAGCGAACGTAACGCATATTCTTGGGGCTTTCGGTGAAGTCAACGAACACTTCGTTGCCCATATCCTCAACTTCCGCGTTATAGTTAAATACCATAGCGGTACTCTTATACATATTTTCAAGAGTATCCGAAGCATAAACCTTCATCTGCTTGATGGTACCTGCGTTTGTCTTAATCTGTAACTTATTGATTACCTGGTCTGCGGCGAGGTCATAGAAGAATTCGAGTTTCTCGCCTTCTGCCATACCTACAGAAGCGTATGTATCGGTCTTTCCATCGTAAGTAAGCTTATGTTCGGTACCGTCATATTCGCCATCGTTAAGTTTGGTAGATTTGCCCATAGCATCAATTCTTGTAACGTCAAGGGCAGTTCTTGCTCCAAGGTTTACAAGAGCATAGGGCTTAACGTAGCGAGGACCGTAAACGCCAAGTTCCATAATACGAATACCGATACCTTGGTTCGGACCGCTTGAAAGAAGTTCAAAGTTAGAAACAGGGAACTTAATGCAGAAGCTGATATAACGTGCATTAATCTGCTTGCTTAAGGTGAACAACTGAGAAACTGTGGTACCGTTAGGACCGGTTACTCTGTTATCATAGGTAATTATCTTATTCTTTGACGAGAACAAACTTGCAAGGTCGGGAGAAGCATAAATTTCATATTCGCCCGTCTGGTAATTTGCAAGGTTGATGTGCTGTAAGTGAAGTTTTTCGATAGTATAGGTATCTCCCAAATCGTAGAAGATATGAAGCGTTGTCTTATCGTCTGCCGATTCAACAGGTTGCTGATAGTAACCAACACCCGTTGTAACATCTCCATCGGTGAGGGATTCTATCTTTGAGGTAGCTGAGAACTGATTCTTAAACATTGTCCAGGTATGCTTCTGGCTTGTGGAAGTTCTGAATCTGGGTTCAATACCTTTAAGCAGGTTTTTGCCTATCTCGGCAAGTTTAACATTATCAAAATTGCCGGTTTCAAGAGCATAAATCTTAACAGAGCCAAAAGCCATAAATTCGGGAACAGTAATCGCAGGAGCTTCACTATATACGCGAAGACCTATAAACTTGCCCATTGCCACGCCGTTGGTGGTAAAGTCAAATACCTGAACTTGATTATCGCCGTTTGGAGCATGAACAGCTACCAAGTTCTTAGCAAGGAACAGTTCAGAACGGCTGTCGCCTGCGTAGATATAATACTTACTGCCAAGGTTGGTCATATGATTTACAAAGGCCATCTGCTTAACGGTTGCCGTACCGTCAACATTGAAAGCAAAGTCAACAAAGGTATCGGAGGAGCCGTTAAGACCGTCAACGGTAGCAAGTGTATTAACATCTCCGTCGGTCATATTGGCGATACTATCGCTTGTAGCTTCGCTCGCACTGTTTCCGTCAAACACGGAGATAGCAGGGGTAATATTCAAGAGAATATTTGCATCTTCTATAGCGGCTAAATCGCCCTCTGCTTCGGCATAGAGACCATATTCTTTGAGGGTACAGCTTCTTGCAACAAGAAGCTTATCTCTTACCTGCTCAGCATACGCTCTTGCTTCTACGAAATCATCAGAATTAACATAATTTCTGATATCCATATGTGAGGTAGCGTAGAGCCAATCTGCCACATTCCAGTTTTCAGTAGCGGTTGGGATTTCACTTGCGGCAGAGGTTACCTCAAAGGCGCTACCGACGGTGAGAACATCACCGGCATTGCCCGAAATGCAAAGTTCAAGTCGCATTACGGTTCTATTGGCCGCAGTACCTAATGCCGCCTTCCAATCACCGCCCTGAACATCATCGAGGGATATTCTTATCCACTCGCCGTTTTTAGAAGCGGGGATAACTACGGGATTTGCATAGGTATTGCGCTGTGAATAGGTAACGGCTATCTTAATGGTCATATCCTCGGTGCCCGCAAATTTAGGTCTTACCCAGAAGAAGATATCATCCATATCACCGGTAACATGCGACGTGTTACCTTCAATAAACATTACCTGTGTATTTGTATCAAAGTTGCCTTCGCCATTAATATCGTAGTGGGTAAATCTATTGCCGATGGCTACGCCTTCGGGTAACTCTTCACCTATAGTAAGTGAAGAAAGACCGATAGCCGTAAGTTCGCCATCAATATATCCGCGGTTTACAACCATAGGACTTGTATGGATAATACCCATCTTTGCCCAAGCGGATTTAAGATTCTTGATAGCAACCTTTTCCTCTTTGGAAAGGGATGCGAAGGTATAAAGCTCATCTATAGCCGCCTTAAACTCAGCAATGTTAACACTGCCCTTAAGGTCGAGCGCCTCAGCGGCTTCTATCCACTTATCTGCATTCCAACCATCAGTGCCTGCGGGAAGGGCTTTTTTGCCCGTTACTTCAATAGCGCTGCCAACGATAACCTTATCACCGTTATTACCGGTGAAGGTAAGTTCAATACGCTGCGGTTTTGCTGTTGCGTTATTAAAGTTTGCCTTCCAGTTGCCGCCCGCAACTTCATTAAGGGAAATTTCGATCCACTCATTATTCTTATCGGGAGTGATAGTAACAGGTACGCCGTATGTATTCTGCGCGCTGAATGTTACAGTAACATTAAAGGTAATGTTAGAGCTACCTGCAAAGGTAGGTTTGAGCCAGAATACTATATCATTCATATCGCCAACAGTATTGGTGCTATTTCCTTCAAGGAATAATTGCTGATGACGGGGGCTTATGATACTTCCGGCGCCTTCAAGGGATATTTCACCGTATAGGTTACCAAGTGTAACGCCATCAGGAAGGTCTTCTTTATAAGAAGCGGCGCTCTTTTGAACCACCGTGCTATTATCTTCCATCCAATATCTGTTTGGAACAAGGGTGCTGATTTGAGCAGTGCCCAAGTTTTCCCAAGCGGTCTTAAATTTGCCGATGGCCTTGAGTTCTTCAACGGAGCCGTTAACATATTGAGCAAGATTCTCTACTGCTGCGTTAAAGGCATCAACATTAAGCGCACCCGATAAATCGAGTTCGGCAGCCGCCATTATCCAATCTTCAGCGGTCCAAGCATCGCTTCCTGCGGGGAGCGCTCTTTCGGCTATAACCTCGAGAGCAGAGCCCACAACGATGGTATCACCGTTGTTTCCTGAGAAAACAACGTCATAACGGCTGGGCTTAATAGCAAGAGCAGAACTTAAACTTGATTTCCAGTCGCCGCCTGCAATGGTATCAAAGGAAACCTGTACCCACTGGCCGCTCTTAGAAGCGGGAATAGCAAATTCGCCTGCAAGAATATTGCGGTTAGGAGTATTAACAGATGCTTTGATAGTCATATCAGAGGTGCCTGCAAAGGTGGGTTTAACCCAGAAGCGAACATCCTCAATATCGCCGATTGTATTTGTAGAGCCATCAAGTTCAAATAATACAAGTTGCTTATTGGTGGACATATCGCCTGCGCCTGCAAGGGTAGCTTCGCCCCAGAATTTTCCGAGGTTAACACCTGCGGGAAGTTCCTCTGTATATGTATTGGGGGTCTTATTTATATATCCTGTGTTAGTGCCTGCGGAGCCAAAATATCTTCCAACGCCAAGGCCGTTAACCTCGCTGCCAAGTTTTTTCCAGGCATCTTTCAGTTCTTTTATTGCGATTGCTTTATCAACCTCTTCACCAAGTGTGCTTTCGAGGTTTGCAATAGCGGCAATAAATGCCATAGTGTTAACTTTTCCCGTAAGGTCCAAAGCGCGCGCCTCGGTTGCCCAAGTAGCGTAATCCCAAGAACTGCTTTCTGCGGGAAGAGCGGTGGTTTCGGAAAGAACTTCAATGGCGCTGCCTACGATTAACTTATCGCCGTTGTTACCCGTATAGGTAATTTCCAGACGCATGGGTTTCGCAGAATCATTACCAAAGTTTGCTTTCCAATTTCCACCTGCAAGGTTATCAAGAGAAACTTCTATCCATTGTCCGTTTTGAGAAGCAGGTATAATTACGGGGTTAGAATATGTATTCTGCGCGGTAAATGTTACAGTAACATTAAACGAAATATTTCCGGTGCCCGCAAATGTGGGCTTAACCCAGAACACTATGTCTTCCATCGCGCCAACCGTATTGGTGGAGTTGCCTTCGAGGAACAACTGCTGACTTCTGCCTGAAACGTTAATAGCTGCATCCGTAATAGCAAGTTCGGTATAAGTTGCGCCGAGATTTACACCTGCAGGAAGTGCCTCGGGATAGTTGGCAGAGTTTTTAGCTACACCGCCTTGATTTACAGCGTTCAAGAAAAGACGATTAACAACCAAAGTACTATTTACACCGCTGCCAAGGTTTTTCCAAGCCGACTTTAACTCACTAAGAGCTAACTCTTGAGGAGACTGGCTTGCAAGGGCTGCTTCAAGAGCAATAATTGCAGCTCTCCACGCAGTGTCATCATTAGCAATGCCGGTGACTGCTTTAGCATTCTGGAGCCACTCTTCAGCAGACCAGTTTTCACTGCCGTCGGGCAATGTTCTTGCCGTAACCTCATGAGCCGCACCTACTAAAAGCTTATCGCCGTTATTACCGGTGAAGGTAAGTTCTATTCTTGGAACGGGGTCATTTGCCTTGGCGGTGAAGTTTGCTTTCCAGTTGCCGCCTGCAAGCTCGTTAAGAGATACCTTGATCCACTGACCGTCTTTGGTTGCGGGAATGTCAACAGGGGTATCATAGGTGTTTTGAGCGCTGAATGTTACAGAAACATTAAATTTGATATTCTCTGTTCCTGCAAAGGTGGGTTTAACCCAAAAGAACATATCTTCTATGTCTTTAACTTTATTAGTAGAATTTGCTTCAAGGAACAATTGCTGACTGCGTCCGGAAATATTTATAGCCGCATTAGTAAGCGGAACTTCATAATAATTTGTCCCTAAGCTTACATTTTCGGGGATTGTTCCTGTATAGCTTGTAGGTGACTGGCCTTTATAGCCCTGATTTGCGCCGTTAATCCAAAATCTACCTACTGTGAGATTACTATTTGTAATCTTACCAAGTTTTACCCACTCTTGCTTAAGGGTTTCAACCGCGGCAAGAACTTCGGCAGATTCCGCCCTTGCAAATACGCCGCTTAAAACGGGGAGTATTGTTGTTAAAACAATAGCAAAGGAGAGAATTACTGCAAGATGATTTTTAATAAACTTTTTCATATCTTTTTACTCCTTTACTGTTTTTCTGTGTATTTACCGTAAAGAACGGTAGTGTTGTTCCAAGAAGCATCGGTCTTGGTAACGGGGTCGCCTGAATAATCAGGGGTTAAGTACCAGCCGCCAAAGGTGAAACCATCAACTGTATATGCCTTAAGGTCGGTAACCTCGCCGATTTCATACTTAACAGGGATTTTATCTGCGCCCTTGGTAATGCAGTCGGTCTTATAATATGTTACGTATTCGCCTACACGAACGATAACAATTCCGTAGCCCTTAACATCATCTGTCATAGCGGCCTTGGGAGTTGCTTTAATTGCGATAACATCGCCTTTTTTAAGGTCGGCGTTTGCATTAAAGGTAACGGAAGTATCTGTAATATTTGAAAGGGTACCAACGTTTGTAAAATCGGTAGCAAGCTTATAATCGTCAGCTTCGCCTACTGCGCTGAAATCATAAATTTCGAAATCAACAGCATTAGAGTCAACACCGTAAATATCCTTAACGGAAATATCTACGCTGCCGCCTGCCGCTACAGAAACCTCTTCCATATCAAACTCAACCTGAACCTGTTCAGCAAGAGTTGTCATAACAACATTGAGCGCATGCTCATCAGAAGGAACCGTCCAAGTAAGATGGCCATTCTGGTCAACGGTTAAGGTTTCGCTTCTTGTAGCAAGAAGGGTTGAATCGGCGGGCGTTATTGCATCGTCGTGACCGTCGCGGTTTGTATCGTTGCCCATTGAATCGAAATGAACGCCAAACTGCTTACCTGCATAAGCGGTGCCCAAATCTACCTTAAGGGTACGAGTATTATCGGAAGGAGCGATTTCCAAAAGAACGGTGGTATCATTGCCCTTAACATAAACAGCGCTATTGATATCATCGCTATCTGGGGTTGATTTAACTACCTTGCTGTTTCGCGGAATATAACGCATTGCAAGACCGCGAGCGTTATAGTTTTCGCTTACCATAGCAAGACCGTAAGAGGGCTGGCTGGAAAGACCGCTGGAAACGTCGGCGTGACCCATACTTACGGGTTCGGGAATCCTATCGCCCAGATAGAACCAACCGGCAGAGCCGCCATAGCCAAGATTTGACTGATTAATAATAATGCTAAGGTCGCTCATATTAAATTCCATAGAGTTGGCGTTTGAAGCGCCGCCGGGAGTATAGGAACCAAACTCGTTAGCGAAAAGACGGGTATTAGGGAACTTCTCGTTAACCTTTGTGATATTAGTAGTAAGGTCCTTAAGCATCTGCGCAGCAGAGCGAGTACCCTGATATGTATGAGTGTTAAGATAATCTGCATAACCGGGGACTATAAGATTTTCATAAGCAATCTTCATAGTGTTACCGATAACCTCGTTTTCATCGCTATCATAATAGCCCGTAAGTTCAGTTGCGAAAATCTCAATATCATCGCGAAGACCGGCGTTGGTTAAGGCAATATGAATTTCCTTAATCATTTCGGTCCAATAAATTCTCTTATCAAAGAATGCTTCGAAGCAACCGTTATTGATTTCGTTATAGAAGGAGAGGTATTTAACGTTAACACCCTCGCTTATAAGACGCTCAATAATAGCGGTGGTAAAATGAGCAAACTGTCCGAGGTCATCAGGAGCAGATTTGCCGCCTGCCTGACGGGTTACGTGTTTGATGCCCCACCATTCTAAAACGTCGTCGGTAAGACCGCCGCCCATATTAAGACAGATGGCTCCGCCACCATCGGAAATGGACTTAGACTTTCTTACGAATGCCTTGAATTCTTCAGAATCAAAATAATAGTTTCCTGCCATATATTGAGCTTCTTGTTCCTCTTCGGTGAGAGAGCGGTCAACAAGCCAATGGGGGAAGAACATCATTCTTACGTATGCAGGTTTGAGGATATTATTGTGCTTATCGTTAACAGTTTGATAAGCATCCATCATACCTGTATTCTTGTAATCATAAGGTCCTACCCAGTAGTTATCGCCGATACCGAGGTAATCCTCGTTAAGAACGGTATCAAAATCAACCTTAACCGTTCTCTCGGAAGCGCCTACTGCAGGCAGCGCAAATGAACCTACGGCCACGCATATACAAATAGCGAGAGCGGCCACGCTCATAAGCGCCTTTTTAGAAAAGTTCGCTTTCATAAAATTCTCCTTTCAAATACCTATATAAATATATTGTCTACTCATAAATATTTTACCTTTAACCCCCTATTCCAGTCAACCTATGAATCATAGATTTTAGACGCTTTTTGTCGGGATTTCGCCCTCTTTTTATCGCGCCATCCACGAAAATTTCATATATTAGAGCTATGGTACAATATTCTATACATATATTAACAGAAAATTTACAAAATGTCTATGCCTTTTCTTTGGGAGTTTATTGCTTTTTTTAAGGTCTTTTCTGAAATATATAATATTTTTCCAATATGTTACCATTTTTCTAAAACCAATACATCTATTTTTAAAATCTTTGTTGATATTTCGTAGGGCTTGGCGCCTGTATGTGCGCCCGTTTTTTATTTCATAAATCTAAATTGAAATTTCGTAGGTATCGGCGTCCCCGACAACCTGTTTTTCTCGTTTAAAAAACGGACGGTCAAAGATGCCCGTCCCTACAATATACACACGCATATATAAATAAAAAACAACCATACCCGCCAACAGCATTGCCAACAATTTTTTCATTTTTCTTCCTCTTTTTTGACATTTACTAAATGTCATATTTGTAGCTATTATAGCATATAATTTTCTTGTTGACAAGCACTAAATGTCAAAAAAGGAGAAAAATTATGTTTATAAATAAAACAGCAGAGGGTTTAAACAATGTTTGCGGCAAGAATATTGCTATTTTCAGAACGGATTTAAGAATTTCGCAGCGAGAACTTGCAGATAGGATGCAACTTGTTGGGATTGATATCGATAAAAACGCTATACAAAGAATTGAATGCGGCAAGCGGTTTGTAACCGATATAGAAATAATCGCATTCGCAAAGGTATTTAATAAATCATTTGATGAATTGTTATCACCTGACAATTTTTGAAATGTTTTTCGTAATCAAAATTGGAATTTTCTATGGGCGCGCCTGTGTGCGCCCATTTTTTTATTTCATAAATCTATGTTGAAATTTCGTAGGGGTTGGCGTCCCCGACAACCCGTTTATTTTTGTAAAATCTTTATTGGCGTTCCGTAATTTAAGCCCTCCTTGATTAAGGCGGGGGACCAACGAAGTTGATGTGAGGATGTTATAAAGATTTTATGTCTTATCTATAGATTTGACGTTTGAACGATATAGTATCCCTCAGTCAAAACCTACGGTTTTGCCAGCTCCTGACAGGAGCCCGTACCCTCTGTCACTTCGTGACATCTCCCTACAAAATAAGAATTTCACGCAAAAAACAACCCGATTAGGTTAATCCTAATCGGGTTTAGTTATTTATTATTGCTCACACCTTGAAAACTGAACAAGTAATGAAGTGAGGATACGAAAAAATAGGTCAAGCCCTCGGTCTATTAGTACAACCTAGCACACGTATCACTACGCTTACACCTGTTGCCTATCAACCCGGTAGTCTACCGGGGACCTTACTCGCTTATGCTATGGGAAATCTAATCTTGAGGTTGGCTTC
>JAFSAK010000041.1 GCA_017441045.1 Clostridia bacterium | reverse complement strand
TTTTGCCGTTTTTATATTTTAATTTAAGGATTTTTCCCGCCCCGATTGACAAATCGGGGTAATTTATTTATAATTATGGTAATTTATTTTTATTTTAAGGTGTGATATTTTTGAACAATATAAGCGAATTGTTCGGCAGTATGGTGTTTAACGACTCGGTTATGAAAGAGCGTTTACCCGAAGATACATATAAAAAACTCCGCGAGGCAGTGGATTTGGGTAAAGGTATTGACCGCAGCGTTGCCGATACCGTTGCAAATGCTATGAAGGATTGGGCCATAGAAAAGGGGGCTACCCATTTTTCTCATTGGTTCCAACCTATGACAGGTATCACCGCAGAAAAGCACGATAGTTTTATTGCTCCTACTGATGATGGGCATATAATAATGGAATTTTCGGGTAAGGAACTCATTAAGGGCGAGCCCGATGCCTCCTCCTTCCCTTCAGGCGGTCTTCGCGCCACCTTTGAAGCGAGAGGTTATACCGCTTGGGACCCCAGTTCCTTTGCCTTCGTTAAGGATAATACCCTTTGTATCCCTACCGCCTTTTGTTCCTACGGCGGCGAGGCCCTCGACCAGAAAACTCCTCTGCTTCGCAGTATGGATGCCATAAATAAACAAGCGCTTCGCCTTGTGAAACTTTTGGGACTTACGGATGTTGAGCATATTGATGTTAATTTAGGACCCGAGCAGGAATATTTCCTTATAGATAAAGAACTTTTCGGCAAACGTCCCGACCTTATGTTCTGCGGAAGAACACTTCTTGGCGCAAAACCGCCGAAGGGTCAGGAAATGAACGATCATTATTTCGGTGTTATAAAGCCCCGCGTTGCCGCATTTATGCGCGAACTTGATGAGGAGCTCTGGAAACTCGGCGTGCTTGCCAAAACCGAACATAATGAGGCCGCTCCCGCTCAGCACGAACTTGCTCCCGTATTTACAACGGCCAATATAGCCGCCGACCATAATCAGCTCACTATGGAAATGATGAAGAAGGTGGCAGATCGTCACGGTCTTGTTTGTCTTTTGCACGAAAAACCATTTGACGGCGTAAACGGCTCAGGCAAACACGATAACTGGTCCCTTTCCACAAATACGGGCATTAATCTCTTTAAGCCCGGAAAAAATCCGAGCGAAAACAAGGTGTTTTTACTATGTCTTGCGGCAGTTATGAAAGCGGTGGACAAGCATCAGGATTTACTCCGCATTGCCATTGCCTCTGCGGGTAACGACCACCGACTCGGCGCAGATGAGGCGCCTCCTGCCATAGTATCAATGTATTTAGGTGAAGAACTTACCAATATTCTTTACGATATTGAAAACGGCGTTCATCACGATGATTCAAAGCGCATTAAAATGACGGTAGGTACCGAGACCATCCCCTATATCCGCAAGGATAATACGGATAGAAATCGCACCTCCCCCTTCGCATTTACGGGCAATAAATTCGAGTTCCGTATGCTTGGCTCCTCGGCTTCAATTTCCGAAACTAATATTATGATAAACACTATGGTAGCCGATGTTTTCGAAGAGTTTGCCGACCGCCTCGAAAATGCCGAAAACCGCGATGAAGAAATCACCGCCATTATAAGAGAGACCGTTAAAAACCATAAACGCATCCTCTTTGACGGTGACGGATATTCTAAAGAATGGGAAAAAGAGGCAGAAAATCGCGGCCTTTTGAATCTTCGCAGTACCGTTGATGCCATTCCCCTTTTGAGTACAAATAAAAATATCGCTATGTTTGAGCATCACGGCGTTTTAAACCGCACGGAAATCAACTGCCGCAGCGATATCGCTCTTGAAAACTACTGCAAAATTCTTCATATTGAGGCGCTTACCCTTATCGAGATGGTAAAAAGGGACATCATTCCTTCCGTTAGCCGTTATATTTCAGCCCTTTGCGATGAAGTGAACAAAATGGCGTGGGCAGGAATTAAAGGCAAATGTATCGAAACGGATATTGCGAAATCGCTTACCGCTAACAATAGAAATATTTATAAGTTCGTAGGTGAACTTGAAAAGGCGGTAGAAAAAGCCGTTTCTGCTAAAGAACTTTTGGAAAGCGCCAAGATATACCACGATGAAGTTTTATTCCTTATGGAAAATATCAGAAAATGCGCCGATGAATGTGAAGCTGTGACTTCAAGAGAATATTGGCCATATCCCAGCTACGGCGACTTACTTTTCAAAATCTAAATTAAAAAACGCGTTGAGAAATTCTCAACGCGTTTTATTTTATATGATACCTGTTATAAATATTTCTATTCCTATGATTATAAGAATAATTCCGCCAAAAATCTGAGCTCTACCCGAAAGCGCTGTACCGCATTTTTTACCGATTATAATACCAATATAACAAATTATAAAGGTTACTGCTGCGATTATAAGAGAGCAAATAATAGCGCTTACAGCATTATATTTTTCAATATTAAACCCAACAGATAATGCATCTATCGAGGTGGCTATTCCTTGCACAATGAGAGCGCCGAAACCAAGCGCCGTACACTCCTCTTCCTCGCACCCTCTGACACTATCATAAATCATTTTAACGCCGATAAACAAGAGAAGTGCCAAAGCAATATATGGAATAAATTTTTCGGCCGCTTTAAATTTTTCGACGATAGTATGAACACAAATCCAACCAAGCATTGGCATAAGAGCCTGCAGAAAAGCGAACATACCTGCAACAATACACATTTTAGGGCGTTTCATTGATGGCTCATTGAGTCCATTTGCCATAGAAACCGAAAATGCATCCATAGCAAGACCTACGCCTAAAAGAATACTGCTAAAAAAGAACTGAAAGCCCAGTTGCAAGGTAATTAATCCTCCTTAAGCGAAACCGTTTCTCCGCCCTTAACGCAAACTGGTTTAAGTGGGCTATATGGGGTTTCTCTCATTTCAAACCAAACATCAATAGTGGTTGGGTTATAAACTAAACTATGGTCCATTGAAAATTCAAGAGAACGGAATGCCTCGATATATCTATAAATTTCTATATTGGTAGCATACCAAATATCATCATTGCACGAAAGCATTTCGCATACTTTTTCAATATGCGCCCAATTATTATTGCGGCCAAACTCATATGCATGGCCCCAAATATAGAATAATAAACCATCGTTATTTCCTAAACCTATTCTATGCATATCACGCTTTAAAAAGTCATCAATTAAATCAAATATATTGGGGCTATCGTGATGACAGGTAGGTTTAAGTTTTAACCACTCGGTAGGAATATCAAAATTGTTAGAATGATTTATGGTACGGGCATAATAAATTCCCGCCGCCTTTAAAAGTTCTACAGTGCGGTCACTCGTAGTGCCGTAAGGATATGCAAGGCCGCGAATTATAGTGCCTGTGAGTTCTTCTAAGCGGCGCCTATCCTCCATAATCTCATATAAAGCCAAATCATCTGAAAGTTTTTCAAGGAAGGGGTGATTAAGACCGTGACAAGCAAGTTCGTGACCATCTTTAAGATACAAATCCTTGATAACCTCTGCTGATAGATGGGCGGCATTGGAAGAAAAAAGGTTACTATTTACATTAAAAGTTCCCTTCAATCCATACTTATTAAACATTTCAACAAGGCGGATATCTTCAACAACTCCATCATCGTAACTGAAAGTTAGGGCTTTGGGTTTGCCATCCTTAAAACGCAAGAAATAATTCATACTCACAACTCCTTTTTAATAAGGAATATTTATTGTAATTATTATAATATGGTTTCAATGAAATTACAAGGGTAAAAACGAATAAAACAGAATCATGAAGATGAAGTTGAATTTTCGCACAAAGGCAGCGTTAATATGTCGGACTTATGTATGGTAGCTATTGCCATATTGCCTATTTTTCGCATAATACTCTTTGGAATCTATACTCAAATTTTCTATTTCTATAACAGATGCTTTTCATACTTGATTATATTAAAATATAATTGTATAATGTTTGTAGAAATATTTCATTTAATTGTACAATCTTTTCAAGGAGGCATCTGCTATGGCAATTATCGACCCCATTCCCTTGCACGATACATCTTTATTCAAATTCGAAAATGTAAATTTAGATAAAAATTGTAGATTTATAAAATCATATCACGAAAACATTGACAATTTCTTGCCCACTCACACCCACGATTTTTATGAAATCAATATCGTTTGCAACGGAGCGGGAATTCACGAGTTGGAAAAGCGAGAAATCCTAACGCAACGCGGTGATATATTTATTATTCCGCCCCATATGAAACACGGATATTCTTGCAACGAAAAATTGGTAGTATATCATATTCTGTTAAGCAACCTTTTTATTGATACATACCTATCCTTACTTGAAAAAATTCACGGTTACAATATGGCTTTTTATATAGAGCCCATGTTGAGAGAAAATTTCGAAAAACTATACTATTTAAGATCTAAAGATATACCATTTGAACAGTTGAAACAATATATATCGCTTATTGAAGATGCGCAGGACAACAACAACGAAGCCGCAACCATTGCCCACGTATTATCGCTTATTGCCAAATTATCCAATACCATATATTCCTTGCGCCCCATAAATACCGAAACCCTTCCCGATGAAGATATGTTAACGGTGCTGGAAAGTATGGAGTATATTGAAAATCATTTTGACAGCAAAATTGATATTAAAAAGATCGCCCAGAAAAGCGCACATTCATATTCCACTTATCTGAGATATTTCAAAACCATATCGGGAACCACGCCGTCAAATTATCAAATGAAATGCAAAATAAAAAATGCCGCCAATATGCTTTTAAATACAAATGACAGCATTTTATCAATCGCGCTGGCCTGCGGTTTTTATGACAGTTCACATTTTATAAGAGAATTTATAAACGAAAAAAACATTTCTCCATCAGATTTTCGAAAAAAGAACAAGCAAAGAAATACTTCAAAATCCTGATAAAGTACCGCCTTTCACCTGATTTCATCCAAAACCGTTCCCCGAACGCTTTTCTTCCGCTTCGCTCCCTCCTTGTTCGAGTCCCTGTTGTTATTGTCCACCAAAAAAATAAAACCACCCGTTTGGGTGGTTTAAATTTATCGCGGGACTTTTCCGCGCACTACCGTGCGCTATCGCGCCGCAAGCGGCTTGCCCACGTCGGCGAAAACCGTTCCCCGAACGCTTTTCTTCCGCTTCGCTCCCTCCTTGTTCGAGTCCCTGTTGGTTTCGTACATAAAAAAATAAAACCACCCGAACGGGTGGTTTTATTTTTTGGTGGACCAACAGGGACTCGAACCCCGGACCAACCGGTTATGAGCCGGTTGCTCTAACCAACTGAGCTATTGGTCCATACGCTTAATTTATAGCGCAAAAATTATTATACCATACTTTTTCGATTTGTCAATATCAAAAGTTAAAATAACGGGCAAATCGCCCGTTATTTTAATCAAAAAACTCTTTTAATTTATCCGTAAAAGATTTTCTCTTTTTATAATTCTTTTCATCCATAGCGCTTTCAAAATCGCGGAGTTTTTCCTTCTGTGCTTTTGAAAGGTCACGAGGAACTTCTACTACGATTTTAACATACTGGTCGCCTTTACCCGAATAGTTAAGGCGTTGTATTCCCTTGCCCTTGAGTTTAAACTCATCATCGGGCTGTGTGCCTTCGTGGATAGTGAATTTAACCTTTCCGTCAAGGGTTGGAACGGTGATTTCCGCGCCTAAAGCCGCTTGTGTAAAGGTTATGGGGATCTCGCAGTAAACATCATATCCGTCACGATGGAAAATCGGATGAGGACGGACATTTACATTGATTCTCAAATCGCCCGAAGGACCGCCGTTTACACCCGCATCTCCCCCGCCGCGAACGCTTATAACCTGTCCGTCATCAATACCTGCGGGTATATCAACCGTCTTTTCAACAGTATGTCTGATTCTGCCTTTGCCTGCGCAGGTTTTACAAGGTTTATCGATAATCTTACCTGAGCCGTGACAATGGTTGCAGACCTGCTGTGTCTGAATCTGGCCAAAAGGCGTGCGCTGAACGGATGCCACTTGACCCGAGCCGTGACAAACGGGACAAGTTTTTGCGCTGCTGCCCTTTTCACAACCCGTTCCGCCGCAATCGGAACAGTTATCTATCTTGGTTACCTTAACGGTCTTTTTACAACCCTTAGCGGCCTCTTCAAAGGAAATATTAACAACGGCTGATGCATCATTGCCCCGTCTTGGCGCATTGGGATTAGACCTTCTGCCGCCACCGAAGCCACCGCCAAAACCGCCGCCGAAGAACTGACTGAAGATATCGCCCAAATCGCCGAAATCTCCCGTAAATCCGCCGCCGTAACCGCCGCCTGCACCAAAGTTGGGGTCAACACCTGCGTGACCGAACTGGTCATAACGGGCGCGTTTTTCCTTATCCGAAAGAACTTCATAAGCCTCATTTACCTCTTTGAAATTCTTTTCGGCTTCGGCATCACCGGGATGAAGGTCAGGGTGGTACTTTTTAGCTGCTTTTCTATATGCTTTTTTAAGGTCATCGTCGCCTACTGATTTATCAACGCCGAGGACATCATAATAATCTCTTTTATCGCCAGCCACTTATTTTTTCTCCTAATGTAAATATGTAACGGTGTGGCAGAAAACTGCCACACCAATTTACTGTTTATTAGTTTTTGTTATTATCATCCACATCGGTGAAGTCAGCTTCGTAAACATTGTCGCCTGCGTTATCACCTGTGGTAGCAGCGCCTTCTGCTGCTTGCTGTGCCTCTGCGGCGGCCTTATAAACCTTTTCGCTTACGGCATAGATTTCCTTTTGAAGTTCTTCCTGCTTTGCCTTAATTGCATCGATATCCTCGCCCTTTAGCGCTTCTTTAAGAGCTTCCTTGGCGGTTTCAATCTTGCCTTTTTCTTCTTCGCTTAACTTATCGCCGAAATCTGCGATGGTCTTTTCAGTCTGATAAATCATCTGGTCGGCATTATTGCGAACATCAACTGCCTCGCGGCGTTTCTTATCCTCTGCCGCATAAGATTCGGCCTCTTTTACTGCCTTATCGATATCTTCTTTAGACATATTGGTGCTTGCGGTAATTGTAATATCATTTTCTTTGCCTGTACCTAAATCCTTGGCGGAAACGTGAACAATACCGTTGGCATCAATATCAAAGGTTACTTCAATCTGGGGGATTCCGCGGGGAGCGGGAGCAATACCGTCGAGGTGGAAAACACCCAATGTCTTATTATCCTTAGCGAATTCGCGTTCGCCCTGAAGAACGTGAACTTCAACAGATGTCTGACCGTCAGCAGCGGTAGAGAAAATCTGGCTCTTCTTGGTAGGAATGGTGGTATT
>JAFSAK010000040.1 GCA_017441045.1 Clostridia bacterium | reverse complement strand
TATTTATATATTCAGGAACTAAACTCGCATATGAATTTACAACCCTTATGGATTCGCCGGGGTCGGTAGTAGTAGCGCTGACATTGATGATGAGGGTTTCCTCATCCTTGCGCTCGGCAGAAATCATTCCTCTGAGCTGCTGATAACTATATTTATTGCTTAATTTATCGGAAAGATTTTTATAAATATTGGGAGTTTTAAGAAGGTCAACAACAGTATTACTCAAGGATAAAGATGCCGAAATATCGGTGCTTTGAACCTTTTCATAACCCGCATTATTATCTATAACCGCGCCGTTTGTGACCATTACGGATGCAGTTGCGGTATATCTGGGAGTTGCTACAAAATAACAGTATGAAAACGTTGCCGCTGCGCAAATTACTGCCGCACACAAAAGGGCGATAATTTTCTTCCAAGCAAACTCAAAAAGATAAACTACGGTCCACTTTTTCATATTTCTCTCCTCCATCCACTATATTTTATCCTAATAATTATATCATTAAGGTTATATTTTTGCAAGTACATTATTTTCTACGAAGCGAGCGCTTTCAAACACATCTTTTTTATCCTTATAACAAAAATCATAAACCTCAAGTATGGCATCGCCTTTATAGCCCTTTTCCCTGACTTTTTGGAAGAATTTTTGAAAATCAAATGTGCCCTGCGGCGGCAAAAGGCAATCCCCTTTTTCACTATTATCACTAATATGAATATGACGAATGTTTTCGCCTACACATTTCACTACATCAAAGGGTGAATATCCGCCTCTTATTGACTGCTTAATATCGAGGCAAATATTGGCATCTTTGCCCAGCGTTTTAACCATAAGTTTTAAATAATCAAGGTCTCCCGCTCTGAAGAGCACCACATTTTCTTGCAATAGCATGGCCCCATTCTCTCCAACCGCTTTCGATACCTCAAAAAATTTATGGCAATATTCTTCATTGGTTAAATATTTATTAGGTTTTCCGCCATGCATAATGATATACTTGGCGCCAAGTTCCGCCGCCGCATCGGCATAGCGTTTATAAAGTTCGACGCCCTCATTAAATCTACGCTCATACCCCGCAAAAAAGACATATGACTCCGCAAGGGACATTGTCGGATGCAAGGATACAACATCAATTCCATAGTGGTTTTTGATGCTTTTAAGTTCTTTTATGAAGGGCTTTTCAAGTTCACTCGTTGCGTTAAAAAATATCTCGGTGGTTTTTACACCGTTTTCGCCCACCAATTTCAAAGAATCTTCGGTGAGCATAGGGTAAAAACAGGATGTGGACACGCCTATTCTCATACCGAATTCTCCTTTTCCATTGGGTTTACAAACACCGTCTTATTAGTGGTATATATAACCATTCCGGGTTTTGCGCCGGAAGGTTTTTTAACGAATTTTGCGAGGGTATAATCCACGGGCACATTGGAAGATTCCTTGGCTTTACTGTTCTTCGCGGCCAAAGTTGCGGCGAAAATTATAGTATCATAAGGCAATTCTTTGCCTTCGGTTTTCACAAGCACGTGAGACCCGTGAATTTCCTTTGTATGAAACCACATATCCGTTTTATCGGCCATTTTGGTGGTTATATGGTCGTTTTGTATATTATTTTTGCCAACGAGCACCCTAAATCCATCGGGGCTTATATACTCATCGGCTTTCGGCGCGGAAACTTTTTTGCGGCCGCTTGCCGATTTTTCTTTTATATATCCCGCCGCCTTAAGTTCTTCGCGAATTTCATCAATATGAGAAAGTTTTTCGCAGGTCGAAAGTCCCAGAATGACCGATTCAAGATATTTAATCTCTTCGCGGTCTTTTTCGGTAAGAAGCGTCAAGGATTGTTCGGCAGAATAACTTTTTTTATATTCTTTAAAGTATTTTGCCGCATTGTTTTGAGGGCTTAAAGAAACATCGAGGGGAATTTCTATAATTGCCATATTTTCATCGTAAAAATTAGGCACCTTGGCTACGGGTGTTCCCGCAGCAATCAAATGGATATTGGCTTTTATCAGTTCTCCGTATATCCTTAAATGTTCGCGGTTTTTGCAACCTTCAAGTTCTTTAAGGCGAAGATTCAATCTTTTATTGGCCCTACTCATAAGATTATTGACAAATCGAGTTAATTCTGCCGATGCTTTACCTATTCGATTGGTATTATCTCGGCCGCTGAAAAAGGCATCGAGAAGTTCGCTATATGAAGCAAATTCTTTTGACTGATAAAAGTCACCGTATTGCTTTATGGAATAAAAAGAAAACTCTTTGGGCGCGCCGTTTTTATCAAGCAGCATTACGGGTGTTCCGCCTGATAAAATGGCGGATTTTATATCATTTAAAGCTTCCATCAAAGGTTTCACATCATAAATTTCAGAAGTTAAAACCTCTCTGCCGTACGCTCTATATTCTATTTCTCGGCAAACGAGGGGAGAAAGTCCATCGCAAACCGATAAAATGGCCTTCCACAAAGGCATTTCGGGGAGAGATTTAATATATTGCACCGTTTCTTCCGCCGAAGTTTCGGTTATATCCTTTTTTGATAGTGCTTCGGGATATTCGTACTTAGCCCCAGGCCAAATAATCCGTTTTGCCGTTTCTATATCACTGCGGCGCAGGGCATCCAAAATTTTCCCATCGGCATCGAGCATAATTATATTGCTCTGATTTCCGATTAGTTCGCATATTATTTTGAGTTCGACTCTATCGCCCATTTCATTTGTGCTCTCGAAACCGAACTCGATTATTCTTTCAAATCCCGATTGATAAATTTTTGTGATTCTCGCGCCGCCGAAATGCTTTCGCAAAAGCATACAAAAATTTGGCGGAACAGCGGGGTTTTCCGTCTTTTCTTCAGTGAAATTAACCCTTGCCGAATTGGGCCTTGCGCTCATCAAAAGCCGCTTTGAAAAACCTTTTTTGCGCAACAAGAAAACCAACTCGTCTTTAGACGGTTGGTACGCTTTATCAATATGGCAATCTACGGCTTTCGAAAGTTCCGCCGTAAGTTTACGAATAAATCCGCCATCAAGCGCCATTTCTTGCCTCCAGGATTTTTTTAAGTTCAAGAGCGGTACTTGCCGCCTCGTTATATTCTTCTTCCTTACCCGCTATGTTTTTTAAATCGCGGGATTTTCTATTTAGTATATTATACTGCTTTTCTATGTAGGAAATATTTTGGGGCGAAGTGGGAGTTAGTTTGCCTATCCTCATTTCAAGAGGCGAGATGTTTTTTTCTACCCCGTCATATTTTACGGCCATAACCGAATATATTTTTCCGTTTTCCGTTACGGCTTCTTCATTTTCTATGAAAAATCCCTTCGCCAACAAATTCTCCCTTAAAAAAGAAGCGGCGGTGGTGGGTTGCAAAATGAGTTTAACACCATCCTCCTTAAGAAAAGGTGTACGGTCAATTATACCCCAAATAACCTCGCCGCCCATACCTGCGATGATAACATTATCGGCATCACTCCTTGTAACGCCTGAAAGCCCGTCACAAAGAACGAGCTTTACATTATCTACACCAAGTTTTTCTAAATTTTTTCGGGCGTTATTAAGGGGCTTTTCGTTAATATCCGTTGCGGTAATCTTTCCGAATCTGCCCGAAAGTGCAAGGGCGGCGGCAAGATAGCCGTGATCTGTTCCAACATCACAGATATTTTTACCCGTTTCCGCAAAGGATAATAATAGCGAAAGCCGACGGCTTAATGGCTTCATTATTTATCGGCAAAATATGCGTTAAGTTTTGCTAGCAAAGCATCGCAATCAGTTCCGTGAACACTGCATGCCTGCTCAATGGTTTCGCCTCTTGAAGCGGGGCAACCAAGACAATGCATACCTATTTCAAAAAAGTAGGTTGCGGCGCCTCTGTCAATATCAAGTACATCGCCTATAAGCATATCTTTTGTGATTTTCATATTTTTAAATTCCTTTCAAATTAGAATAATTTAGGTTCTGTTTTTAAATCTGCGCGGTCGTGATTATAGAGTTTTCGGTTATCAAGGGCCCACATTCGCGCGGAAAAATCATCCTTATTAATCCCCGCAACCGCTTCTCTCATCTCGTAAACCCTTGAATCCATAAGGTCGAGTTGAGATAGGAGTTCGGCCTCTATAAACATAGGTCTAACGGCGGCTCCGAAATCGGGCTCCCCGTGATGAGATAAAATCATATGTTCAACGAGCATTGCAGTTTTGCGGTCAATTCCAAGTTTTTCGGCATATTTATTAACCTTTACGGCTCCCATAGCCAAGTGACCTAAAAGGTTACCTTCTACCGAGTAATTTTCCGCTACGCCCGCCTCGTTTACTACAAATTCCTCAAGTTTGGAAATATCATGCAGCATAGCGCCCGCAAGAAGTAAATCCTTATCGATAAACGGATAGACCTCGCAAATCATTTCTGCCAGACGAACTATGGATAAAGTATGCATCAAAAGACCGCCGCGAAGAGCGTGATGAAGTTTATAGGCGGCAGGCCAATATAAAAGGGCTTCGCGGTTATCCTCATATATAGCGGTAACCAATTTTTTAAGATCCGAATCCGAAAAATCATCCGCTACCGACATAAGTTCATTATACATATCAAGGGAAGAATAGGATACCGACTGAACGAAATCTTCCATAGTTACATTATCTTGATCAATACAGTGGCGAATTCGCTCAATTCTTAACTGGTCCACTCCGTTATACTGGGATATGGTACCTCTAATTTTAACCAGATCGTTATTCTTGTATTCGCCGTGTTCCATAAGATTATAACGCCAAAGTTTTCCGTTAATCTCGCCATCTTTATCACCAAGGGTGAAATCGAGATACGTATCCCCTTTGGAAGAGGTTTTCTGTTCAACCGATTTAACGAGACAGTATCCCTCTACTCTGCCCATATTATCAACAGGTGTAAAGTTCATAAAAACTCCTTAAATTTTATTTTTTGGTATTTTTTGTATCAAAAATATTATACTTTTTAAGCAGTAGCGCCACAGGTATGCCCAACACTACGCAAATAAAAAATTCGCTTACCCCGATAGAGAGGGCGGTAAGCCCAAATCCCCAAGGCGTTGCGCTTAAAAGATATAGTTCCGCGCCTATTATAATCGCATTGAAAAACACGGGGGAAAGAAGAGAAAGCACGGGTATTCCCTTTATGCAAATTTTCCTTAAAGCATAGGTAACCACTGCGGCCAAAAGGGTAGCAAGGGTGCCGAAAATCATATCCATAGCATTAAAAGATGCTATATTGGCTATAAAGCAACCCACCATTAGCCCCGGTATTGCCGACGGGGTAAAAATGGGGAGAACGGTTAAAATTTCGGCTATTCGAAACTGCACCGAGCCATAGGAAAAACCTATTCCCGCCAAAGTTAGCCCCGCATAAGCGGCGGCTATAAGCGCCCCTTCGACTAAAAATCTTATTTTTTGTTTTCTATTCATTGGTTTTGCCTCATAATGACTTATAAAAATTTACGGCCAATTGGTCGCAACGCTCATTTTCGGGATGACCTGCGTGACCTTTAACCCAATCAATCGTAACATCGTGAATTTTAAGTAATTTTAAAAGTTCTTCCCATAAATCAGGGTTTAAAGCGGGTTTTTTATCGGCTTTGCGCCAACCGTTTTTCTGCCAAGATTCCGCCCATCCTTGAGTAATGCCATCTGCTACATATTTGGAATCGGTGACAAGCCGCACTTTACAGGGCTCTTTAAGGGCAGAAAGGGCTTTTATAGCGGCGGTAAGTTCCATTCGGTTATTGGTGGTTTCATTTTCACCGCCCGAAAGTTCTCTTTCCTTGCCATTATAACGCAAAATGGCTCCCCAACCTCCAGGACCGGGATTGCCCGAACAAGCGCCATCGGTAAAAATCTCTACATATTTTAACATATAATATTACCCTTTTCAATACTTTCTGTAACTGCCGATTACCTTGCCGAGCACCGAAGGTTTTTCGGGATGAATCGGTTCAAAATCGGGGTTTTCGGGGAGAAATACGATATTGCCGTTTTTATCTATGCTAAGGCGCTTAACGGTTGCCTCGTCCCCGTCCATACCGATTATAATATCCCCGTTCTTGCAAGGGCAGTTTTTATCCGCAACTACAATATCCCCATCTAAAATTCCCGCATTTTTCATACTTAGTCCCGATACTTTAAGGGCAAAGAGACCTTCGGAATTTTTAGTTGGATAGGGTATATAATCTTCTATCTGCTCAACGGCAAGTATTGGCTGACCTGCCGTTACTTTACCAACAAGGGGCACCATAGCAGAATCATATCCGCTATCGATTTTAATGGCTCTTGAATAGCCGGCGTTTCTCGTTATGTAACCCCCCTCTTCAAGTGCACCCAAAATGCCGTGCACCGTAGAGGTGGATTTGATTCCCGTAGCAAGACAGATTTCTCTGACTGTAGGGGGAATTCCCTTTGACATCTGCTTTACTAGATAATTATAAACATCGCTTTGTTTCTGCGTGAGCGGGGTTTTAGACATAACTCTTTCTCCTTGCGAACATTTATTCGTTTTTATTATATCATCTACGGCTCCTTGTTGCAAGGTTTCTTTGTAAAAAATATTTCTTTGAGTCCTAAAAACGCTATGAAACCGCCGAAAAGCCGCGCCGTCCACTCGCCGCCGATAAAGTCCGCGAGGAATATTCCTGCCACCGCTCCTAGAATCCCGCCGAGCGCCAAGGGTAAAACGGTTTTCCATTTTATTTGTTTTTTAAATACATAAATACCAAGCGCCGTAAGGGCTATAGGGATAAAAAACAAAAGATTTATCCCCTGCGCTTTTAACTGTTCGGTATCGGCAAATACGGTTAAATAAATAATGAGAACGGCGCCGCCGCCAAGCCCCATTCCACCTATAATTCCCGATAAAAGCCCTGCTAAAAGGGCGCCCATACTCATCTTAATATCAGGCGGACACCCGCATAAACCATAAATCCGCCGAATATTCTTTTAAGCCAAAACGGTGAAATTTTCTTTAATATAAGAGTGCCTAAACCCGCGCCGATTACTCCCGATGGAATAAAGGGTAATGCATCGGAAAATTCCACATAACCTTTCCACATATAAACTATGGCGCTTATAACGGTTATGGGAAGTATCACCGCTACGGCATTGGCATGACTTTCCTTAACCTCCATACCGTTTCTTTTCAGTAGCGGCACCGCAAGCATACCGCCCCCTGCGCCAAAACACCCGTTAACTATGCCTATGAGGATTCCCATAAGCGTATTTTTGAAAATTTTTTTCGGTTTTTTCTTCATTTTATCACCACTAATATTCTTTCCGCTAAGGTATAATAATATTATTTATTAAAAACTCTTTTCTTTTTGGAAGAAATTTGCTATAATAATTGTAACTATGATTTTTGAAGGGAGAAGACCCACAATGGTTGTTAATATTGACGGGCTTAATATTGAATATACCGAAAAGGGAAACGGCATACCCGTTTTGCTTTTGCACGGTTGGGGCTCCTCCTTTGATGTTTATAAAGGGGTTATGTCGGCCCTTGAGGACAGATGCCGCCTTGTAGCCCTTAATTTCCCCGGTTGCGGAAATAGTGACACTATGGAAAACCCTTGGAAGCTTGAAGATTACTGCGACCTTGTTCTTAAATTTATTAAGGCGGTAGGCCTCGATAATCCCATACTTATAGGTCACTCCCACGGCGGACGAGTGATTTTAAAACTTGCGGGGGATAAACTTCTTTCTCCCCCTAAAATCGTTTTGCTTGACTCGGCGGGGCTTATTCCTAAAAAATCCTTCAAGCAGAAAATGAGGGCGAAAAGTTTTAAAGCAATTAAAAAAGTTCTTACCTTGCCCCTCATTAAGAACAAATCCGAAGGACTTCTTAATAAAGCCAGAGCCCACTATGGTTCTGCCGATTATAATTCGGCGCCGCCCGTTCTCAGAAACACTATGGTATCCCTCGTTAACACAGATTTAAGGAATATCATTCATAATATCACCTGCCCCACCCTGCTTATCTGGGGCGAAAACGATACGGCAACCCCTCTTGCCGATGCTAAAATTTTAGAAAAACTCATTTCGGATGCGGGACTTTGTGTGATTAAAGGCACTGGGCACTACTCTTTCTGCGAAAAGCCCTACGAAGCCCACGCAATACTTCGAAGTTTTATTCATTAACAGAGGAAATTTATATGGAACTTAAATTATTAGCGGTTTCTCTTATACTTTTATTTTCTGCAGTAGGGGGAATTTTTTCCCTTATAAAACAACTTCAAATGTTGCAGCAGAATTCATATTTCCCTTCAAGATATATGAAGTGGGTTTTAAATTCATATTCGGGGGAATTGGCGGTTAACACCTTCGTTTTCTGCGTGGCTTCCCTTCTTTTTGCAACCGAATTTTATTTTGCCGAGGCAGGTCTTTTGGGGGCCTTTGCCATATGGAAAATTGTAGAGGCCGTAAACGTTCAAAAAACCTCAATAAAAAAACTGGTATTTACAGCCAGAGTTAAGCGTCTTTTAGGCGCCGCTCTCATTGTTTTTATAATCCTTGCCGTATTATTCGCCATTGATTTCAGAAAATTCACTTTTTGCATTGTTTTGGCGGTGCTTTTCGGTATAGTTTCGCCCCTTCTCACCCTTCTTATCTGGGCGCTTACCAAACCTATCGAATGGGCCTTCGGTAAATGGTATATTGCCGATGCTAAAAAAATTCTTAAAAAACAAAAAGGGCTTACGGTTATCGGTATTACGGGAAGTTACGGCAAAACTACTACAAAGTTTATCTTAACCCGAATTTTAAGCGAGAAGTATAACACCCTTTGCACCCCACAAAGTTTCAATACTCCTATGGGCGTTGTGAGAACTATAAGGGAACAATTAAAGCCCCAAACCCAGATTTTCGTCTGCGAAATGGGGGCTAAAAATATAGGCGATATAAAAGAAATCTGCCATATCGTTAACCCCGACCACGCCATTATAACCTCGGTTGGCCCTCAGCATCTTGACACCTTTAAAAGCGTAGATAATGTTTTTAAAACCAAATTCGAACTTGCCGATGCGGTTAAAAAAGTAGGTGGCAAATGCCTTGTGAACGGCGAGTGTGAAGAAATAAGCAATAGAATTTCCCACCGCGCCGATGTTATTCCCTTTGGTGAGGGCACCGAGTATTTTGCGGAAAATATCAAATATTCCGCTCAGGGCTCAACATTTACCCTATATCTCGGCGGGGAAAAGATAAGCGTTACAACCCGTCTTCTCGGCAAACACTCGGTAGCCGATATTGTTGCGGCAGCGGCCCTCGCTCATATACTGGGCGTATCCGCATCAGATATTGCCTTCGCAATTTCCGCTTTAAAACCCACCGAGCACCGACTGGAACTGAAATCCTTTGAAAAGGGCTCTCTGCTTATTGATGATGCCTATAATTCCAATCCCGTAGGTTGTCTTGAAGCCGTTAATATTCTGGGCTCTTTCGAGGGTATGCAGAAAGCAATTATCACTCCGGGACTAATCGAACTCGGCGAAAAAGAATATGAAAGCAACTATAATTTAGGTCTTGCCGCCGCAAAATTCTGTGATATAATTATCCTTGTTGGCAAAAACCGTTCCGTACCAATGCGGGATGCTATTGCCACCACCGATTTTAATAAAGATAATCTTTATATTGCGGGCAGTTTTAAAGAAGCGCTGGATATTTACCGCGCCAAACTTAATAGCAGCAGCGTTCTCTTGATAGAAAACGATCTGCCCGATAACTATTTGAATTAAAGAGGTTTTTTTATGAAAACAAATATTGCCGTATTTTTCGGTTGCCGCTCGGTTGAACACGAGGTTTCCATTATTTCCGCCGTTCAGGCAATGCACTCTATAAACCGAGAAAAATACGATGTCACCCCCGTTTATGTTGCTAAAGACGGTTCTATGTATAGCGGGGAAGCCCTTTTTGATATTGAAAATTATTCTGACCTTGCAGGACTTATAGAAGGCGCAGAAAGGGTAACTTTTATAAAGACAGCCGAAGGCGTATTTATGCACTTTCTTGATAGTACCCTTTTCAAAAAGAAGAAAGATATAGAAATAAATCTTGCCTTCCCCATCGTTCACGGCACCAACTGTGAAGACGGAACTATGGCGGGTTATTTTGAGTTTTTGGGCCTTCCTTATATTAGTTGCGATGTGCTTTCCGCTGCTGTGGGAATGGATAAAGCGGTATTTAAGGATGTGCTTAAAAATGCAGGTCTGCCCGTTCTTGATTATATAACCGTAAGAGCCAAAGAATATGCTCTTAATACCGAATTTTTCACAAATAAAATCAAAAACGAAGTGGGATTTCCCCTTATTGTAAAGCCCGTAAATCTGGGCTCCAGCGTAGGCATTTCAAAGGTTAAAACCGAAAACGAACTTATAGATGCAGTTTCCCTTGCCTTTTCTTTTACCGACCGCATACTCATTGAAAAAGCGGTGGAAAACTTAAGAGAAATCAATTGCTCGGTTTTAGGGGATGCGGATAACTGCGAAGCAAGTGTTTGCGAAGAACCATTTATGCACGATGAAATTCTTTCCTATGATGATAAATATAAGGGCGGCGGTAAAAACGAGGGCGCCAGTAAAGGTATGGCGTCTTTAGGCAGAAAAATCCCCGCCGATATAACCGAAGAAAAGGCGGCAGAAATCAAAAAACTTTCCTGCGATATCTTTAAAACCATAGGCGCTTCGGGTGTTGTTCGTATAGATTACCTTTACGATACCAAAACCGACAAGGTTTACGCCAACGAAATCAATACCATCCCCGGCTCCCTTGCCTTCTATTTATGGGAAGCTACTGGTCTTAAATATACCGATATGATCGACCGCCTTGTAGATATTGCTTTCAGAAGGCAGCGAAACCGCGATAATCTCACCTTTACAATAGAAACAAACATCCTTTCGGGCGTTTCTTTCGGCAGCAAAGGTGCAAAAGGAGCAAAATTTTAATATGACATCCCTTCTTATTAAACTGTTTATTAAGAACGGCGATAACACCAAGGATAAAAATGTCCGCAATGCTTACGGTAATCTCGCAAGTATTACGGGCATTATCTGCAATATCGCGCTTTCTTTTATAAAAATCATAATCGGTGTTATTGTTTCGAGTATTTCAATTATCGCCGACGGACTTAATAACCTTTCCGATATGGGCTCATCCGTTATCTCCCTTATCGGTTTTAAACTTGCGGGTAAACCCGCCGACCGCGACCATCCCTTTGGTCACGGAAGAATCGAATATATGTCGGCATTTATTATTTCTGTACTTATTCTTATCGTGGGTGGAAATTTGCTTTTCAGTTCCGCAAAGACCCTGATTGGCGGCGGCTCCGCGCCCGTTTATGATTTATGGACAATTATTATTCTCGGCGTTTCCATCCTTATTAAACTCTGGATGTTTTTCTTTAACCGAAAAATCGGCAAGAAGATAGATTCTGCCGCTTTATTGGCTACCGCAAAAGATTCCATAAACGATGTTGTTACCACATCGGCAATTCTTATGGCCTGCCTTATAGATAATATATGGACTCTCCCCTTTAATCTCGATGCGGTTATCGCCCTTTTTGTTTCTCTGTTTATCATCCATTCGGGACTAACCTCTGCCAAAGATACCACCGACCAACTTTTAGGCGGTCCGCCCGATAAAGAACTTATTAAGGAAATCGAGGATACCATTCTCGGCTTTGATGACTTTATAGGAATTCACGATTTGATAGTGCATAATTATGGACCGGGAAGACAATTAGCATCGGTGCACGTGGAAGTCCCATACAATATAAATATAGTAGAGTGCCACGAGCAAATCGACGCCTGCGAAAAATTGATTTGCGAAAAAACGGGGGTTGAACTTGTTATTCATATGGACCCCATTGATACCGATAACGAGGCCGTTTCCAAAGCAAGAGAGGATATGGCAGCGGCAATTAAAAATATTCACCCCGCAATGACATTGCACGATTTTCGTATGACACCCAATGCTAAAAACCGCACAAATCTGATTTTTGATGTTGTGGTGCCTTCCGACCTTAAAATGACAAAGGAAGAAACGAACGAAAAAATTTGCGCTCTTGCAAAGGAAATAAATAAAACCTATTGCTGCGTTATAACATTTGATACGGATTATATAGGAAATTAGAATTTGGTAAACTTTAATAAATCGACAAAAACCGCGTGATTACGCGGTTTTTTTATTTTGGCAACCAACGGTTGACAAAAAGATGCTTACAATAATTGCTTGACGGTGCGGAGATACTATATTAAAATTGATAATCGTAGAAGGAGGTCATTTTTATGACATTAGGACAAAAAATTTCCATTCTCCGCACAGCACTTAAAATTTCTCAAGAGCAACTTGCAGAAAAACTTGAGGTTTCAAGACAATCTGTTTCCAAATGGGAATCGGATAAATCCATTCCGGAACTTAATATTGTTTTAAAACTTTCAAATATTTTTAATATTTCTCTTGATGACTTATTAAAGGATGAAATTCCCTTGGCTCCTACCTATACAGAGCCCCTTTTCACCCCCACCGAAGTTGTTGATTATAACTTTAAATATTTCGGCACCGATGGTTTCAGAGGCGAGGCGGGTACCGTCCTTACAGCCGACCACGCTTATAAAATCGGTAGATTTTTAGGTTGGTATTATTCTTCGTCTATGTC
>JAFSAK010000039.1 GCA_017441045.1 Clostridia bacterium | reverse complement strand
GCAATGGCCCATAATATACATAATGGTATCGTTACACGCATTAAAGACCAATCGCCAACACTGAAATTCGCCGGCAATAATGGTAAAGGGCGCTTGAGAACGCTTAATATAGTTATAAGCAATTTTCTTATTAAAGAAATAATCAACCACTGCATCGGACATCTGGGGCCAACCGTCAAGAAGGTTCCACCAAATAATACCGCATTTTTGAGGTCTTCCCGCTCTCATTCTTTCGATAAAGTATTTCTTGGCCTCTGCCTGAGAAATCTGGGAAGCATAGATATAATCTTCAGGATCTTTAGGAACATCGCCAAAGAGTTGAGCTACCTGCTTTTCCATAAGCATAGTTCTATTATCTCTGTTCTGCTGGTCACTTGAATGGAGGTTCCATTCCTCGTTATCCTTATATGGCCATACCTTTTCGGGCGTTATAAATTTCTTTATAGATTCAAGGGACGGACAACCGTGATAACCGATTTCACTTATAAAATGCGATTTATTATTCTTATAGAAGTCACTCTTGAAATAATCGCGGGGGCCCCAAACATGATCTTCGGGATTAACAAAACCTTGCTTACGCTTTTGATAAAATTCTTCGGAATAATAAGGAGAACTTGCAAGGTATGGTCTTCTGTAATCATTAAGGCGAACTACCTTAGGAAGAACTTCGCGGGTAAGGGAATTATTATTGGGATTTGTAAAACCGTAATGCACCTGGTCAATTTCGTTATCGCCCGCCCAAAGAACAATGGAGGGGTGATTACGAAGTTTTCTTACAACTGCAGTTTCTTCTTCTTCAAGCAATCTCTTATATCTCTCATCCTCGGGATACACGCGACAAGCCATTGAGAAATCCTGCCAAATCATTACGCCGTTTCTATCGCAGAAATCATAGAATTCGTGGTCTTCGTAAACATTACCGCCCCAACAACGAAGGATATTGCAACCGATATCCTTAACAAGTTCAAAGGCCTTCTCATAACGCTCTTTATCACGGCTATGGAAGGCATCGAGAGGCACCCAATTGGATCCCTTGCACATAATCTCAACGCCATTTACAAGGAAACGGAATTTACCGTTTTGACCATCAGTAGTTTCGGTTCTATCGAGTTCGATAGAGCGGATACCGAAGGAGGAGGTTTCTTCGTGAATTAACTCGCCTTCGCTATAAATAGATGCGGTTACATCATAAACATTGGCTTCGCCGTAACCGTATGGCCACCACTTTTTAGCATTAGGTATACCGATATCAAAGCGCTTGGCTTTATATCCTGTTTTACCGCTATTGGGAATTTTGAGGGAACGCTCGAATTTACTATCTTCTCCGCAACTGCCCTTGAAAACTATTTCAATATCCTTAAAATCAGCCCATTTGCACTCAAGTTCAAAGAACACGCTAACTGCGGAGCCCACAGCATTATAATAAAGCTGATTAAATCTAATTTTATCTCTGACTTCGATTTTTACATCGCGCCAAAGACCCGAAGTTACGGCTCTGGGCATAATATCCCATCCATAAGTATGGGGTGCGCGGCGAAGACCTGTTTCCAAAGCGCCGTTATCCCAAGAAAACATACTTGATATATCATAGTTAAGATAATGATTTTCTACGCTGGGTGATTTAATATGTACCGTTAAAATATTTTCCCCATCCTTAAGATAATCATCTATCAAAAACTCGTGGGCGATGAGCATATTTTCACTTTTACCGAAAAGTTGACCGTTAAGGTAATACTCTGCCACACAGTCAACACCCTCAAAAACGAGATAAACATTTTCTCTTTCTTCGGGCGCGGTAAAGGTGCGCTCATACCACCATTCATAATCCTCGAATTTTTCCGTTTTGGTAATATTCATACCCATAAATAAATCTTCGGGCAGATATCCTGCTTTAGATAAATCGAGCTGGACAACACCGGGAACGGTAGCGGGAATATTAATTTTTTCCTTACCATCACCTTCTTGACGTTGACCAAGAAGATTCCATACGCCGTTTAATGATATCGTTTTCATAAAGATACCCCCTTATACTTCTTATATTTTATTTTACAGTATATACGAAAAATATCAACAACAAATTTAAATAATTTTGGCGGTTTCTTCGGTTATTTCAGAAAATACAGAAAAAGCAAATTACATTGTTTTTTCTGTTTTTATTGATTTTTTTGAAAAAACAGTGTATTATACCATTGGTGATATTATGAAAAGAACTCAATCGGGCAAAAAATTGCATCTTGAAAGACCTCCAATTATTGTGAATGAGGACCATATTTCTATTTCCACCCATCATTCTAAAGGTTTTCGAACTCACTGGCACACTTTTTTTGAGATAGAAATTGTCACATCGGGTAAAGGAATACACAATCTTAACGGTAAATCATTCGAAATCAAAAAAGGCAGTATTTATCTTTTGGGGCCTACTGATTTTCACGGTTTCTATGCCCCCTCCTCTATTTCTATGATAAATATTTCCTTTGATGAGGAAATGCTTACCGATGATATTCTATCTTTCCTTATCTCCTCCTCATCAAAAAAATGCTACGACCTTGAAAACGATGACTATAATCGCATTATTATGGCAACAAAACTTTTACACCACGAATGCGAAGTAGGAGGTAGTTGCAAAAAGCAATTATGCCAATATATACTTAGTTTTTTCACCCGTAATATGAACATAGAGAATATGGACTTTATGAATCACGCTCAACTTTCCGGTATCAGAAAATCCATACTATATCTAGAAATGCATTTCAGAGAAAAGTTAACCCTTGAAGCTCTCGCAAAACAGGCAGGTTTTAACCCCACATATTTTAGCGAACTTTTCAAAAAAGTTACGGGAGAAACATATATTGACCGCCTCAACAATCTACGTTCAGGGTATGCAAGCATGCTTCTTTCGGGAGGCTTTTCGGTTAATGATGCTTGTTTTATGTCAGGGTTTGGCTCCCTTTCAAATTTCCTTTCAGTTTTCAAAAAACGCTACGGTATGACACCCGGTGAATATAAATTTGAAGCAATAAAAAAGCAGAGCAATTAGCTCTGCTTTTTTTATATGTATTTCTTATTTTTATCTTTATTAACCCCAGATATACCGCCTATAAGGGAAGCGAGTGTTACAATAATCAGTCGAAAAACGGTGGTAAATCCGCCACCGTCACCATCAAATATGAGGGCGAAAAGCGTAACCACACAGAAAAACAAAAGCCCCATTATAAGCCCCGTAAGATATCCTTTTTTACCTATCTTTTTAGCTGCATATCGAGAAGCGAAAAATGCGCCGAGCGATAAAGCCACCGTAGCAAACGCAGGAGCATAAATTCTATCCATTTCTAAAAACAGTATAACCGCCGAGAAAATTGCTAATGCGGCCGCGATTATAATAACACCTATAACCGCACCCCATAAATAATGCTTCCAAACTGTACCCGTATCCGCAGTAAAATCCTTTTTCATAAAAAATCCCTCCGTAATAAATATATTACGAAGGGAAATTTTTATTACTTATTTTGCAGCAACATCATCGTGAATGGTTAAGTTCTGCTGAAGAGCCCAACGGGCAATTGTGATTTTGCTATGGTCACTTTTGGACTCGATAACAATAGTATCCTCTTTAAGAGAGATTACGCGGCCATAGATACCGCCGATGGTAACAATCTCATCGCCAACCTGCAAACTATCGCGCATTTTCTGCTCTTCTTTTTGCTTTTTGCGCTGGGGACGGATAATCATAAAATACATAAGTCCAAATAGAAGCACCAACATAAAAATTGGATAAAGTCCAGCTAATTTTTCCATAAGATTTAAACCTCCAAAATATTTCAAACAATATTATACAGAATATCCCATATAAATGCAAGGGGAATTTTATAAATATTATTTTAAATGCGTTTGCCGAGAACTTTTTCTTTTTCGGCTTTGAATTCCGCAAATCTATCTTCATCTATGGCCTTGCGGATATCCTCCATAAGATGATTATAAAACCATAGATTATGCATAACGGTAAGACGTTGCGAAAGCATCTCCCCTGCCTTTAAAAGATGGCGGATATATGCCTTGCTATATTGTCTGCAAACAGGACAGTCACACTCATCATCAATGGGAGTCATATCATACTCGTATTTGCTATTGTTTATATTAATTATACCCTTTGAGGTGAAAAGATGACCGTGACGGGCATTTCGGCTTGGCATAACGCAATCAAAGAGGTCTACTCCTCTTTCCACCGCATTAAGAATATTAAGGGGGGTGCCAACACCCATAAGATATCTGATTTTATCTTTAGGCATAATGGGGGTTACATTTTCGATTACATCATACATAACCTCTGTGGGCTCACCTACTGCAAGTCCGCCTATGGCATAACCATCCAAATCAAGTTCGGCAATTTGTTTCATATGCTCGGCGCGTAAATCATTGAATGTGCAACCCTGATTTATGCCGAAGAGCATCTGCTCACGGTTTATGGTGGTTGGGAGAGAGTTTAATTCCTGCATTTTATCCTTGCAACGCTTGAGCCAACGGGTTGTTCGTTCGCAGGATGCTTTGGAATAGGCGTGGGTTGCGGGATTTTCCACGCATTCATCAAAGGCCATAGCGATAGTAGAGCCCAAATTTGACTGAATTTGCATACTCTCTTCAGGTCCCATAAAAATCTTGCGGCCATCGATATGGCTTGAAAAGGTAACGCCCTCTTCTTCTATTTTGCGAAGTTTAGCAAGGGAAAAAACCTGAAATCCGCCGCTATCGGTTAAAATGGGTCCATCCCAAGTGGTAAATTTATGAAGACCGCCGCAATCTCTAACCACAGTATCTCCGGGGCGAACGTGCAAATGATAGGTATTTGAAAGCATAACCTGACAACCGAGAGTTTTTAAATCCTCGGCAGAAACTGCGCCTTTTATGGCTCCCGCAGTTGCAACATTCATAAATGCGGGAGTTTGCACGGTGCCTCTATTAGTGACAAATTCGCCTCTACGGGCGCCGCCGTTTTCTTTAATTAGTTTAAACATAGTATCTCCTAACCAACGGGATGATGTAGGCATCATCCCCTACAATTTATAAAATAAGCATCGCGTCGCCGAAACTAAAGAAACGGTATTTTTCTTCTACCGCTATGTTGTATGCATTCATCGTATTTTCATAGCCCGCAAAGGCGGAAACAAGCATTATAAGGGTGCTTTCGGGAAGATGGAAATTGGTGATAAGACCATCCATACATTTAAATTCGTAGCCGGGGTATATAAATATTCCCGTATCACCCGAACACTCTCTAATTTCACCGTAGGTATTTGCAACGCTCTCGAGGGTGCGGCAACTTGTAGTACCGACACAAATAACCCTACCGCCTTCGGACTTGGTTTTATTTATTATATCCGCTGTTTCCCGAGGCATTACATAATGCTCGGTATGCATTTTATGCTCGGTTATATCATCAACCTTAACAGGTCTGAATGTGCCAAGTCCCACGTGGAGAGTAACATAGGCGATATTTACGCCCATATCTTTAATTTTTTGGAGCATTTGGTCGGTAAAATGAAGACCTGCAGTGGGAGCGGCGGCGGAGCCGAGTTCCTTCGAATAAACCGTTTGATACCGCTCTTTATCCGAAAGTTTTTCCTTAATATAAGGCGGCAGAGGCATCATACCAACTTCATCAAGGGTTGCAAAAAATTCCCCATCGCATTTAAATTCTATAATGCGGTTGCCATCAGGCAAAACCTCTTTGACGGTAGCCGAAAGCTTATCGCTGAACTTGAATTCATACCCTTCTTTTGCCTTTTTACCTGGACCTGCAAGGCACTCCCAAACCAGAGTTGACCTTTGTTTTAAAAGCACAAACTCCACTACGGCTCCCGTATCGATTCTCGTGCCGTAAAGACGGGCGGGTAAAACCCTTGTATTATTAAGAACGAGCAAATCTCCTTTTCTCAAAAAATCGGTAAGGTCGCTGAATTTTTTATGCTTAACACTTCCATTTTCGCGGGATAGATACAAAAGCCGCGAAGCATCGCGTGGCTCTATGGGAGTTTGAGCAATTAAATTTTCGGGTAAATCGTAAAAAAAGTCGCTTGTTTTCATAAAATTACCGCTATTTTTCCCTTCAAATAGTTTGACAAATAATTATATAAATGTTATATTTATTATGTATGATTATGGTTTACGCTTAATATTTATTTATTATATTGCAAAATAGGTCATATGGCAACTATTTTTTTCTTTTATTTGGAGTTGATTACAATGAAAAAGTACAATGTAGGCATCATCGGTGCAACGGGTATGGTAGGTCAGAGATTTGCTCTTTTACTTGCCGACCACCCCTGGTTTAATGTTACCGCCTTGGCGGCTAGCGGAAGAAGCGCCGGTAAAACCTATGCAGAGGCAGTAGATGGTCGTTGGGCAATGACCGACCCAATTCCCGAAAACCTCAGCGAAATGAAAATCTACGATGCAGTAAAGGATATGGAAACCGTAGCAGGTTTAGTTGATTTCGTTTTCTGCGCAGTTGATATGAAGAAGGATGAAATCAAGGCCCTTGAAGAAGCATACGCCAAGCTCGAATGCCCCGTTGTTTCAAATAACAGCGCCCACCGTTTCACCCCCGATGTTCCTATGGTTATCCCCGAAATTAATGATAATCACCTAGATGTTATCGCTTCTCAGAGAGAGCGTCTTGGAACAAAGAAGGGCTTTATTGCCGTTAAATCCAATTGCTCGCTTCAAAGCTATGTCCCCGCTATCTTCCCCCTTGATAAGAAATATGGCGTAGATAAATGCCTTGTTTGCACCTATCAGGCAATTTCAGGCGCAGGTAAGACCTTCGAAAGATGGCCCGAAATGGTAGATAACGTTATCCCCTTCATTGGCGGTGAAGAAGAAAAGAGCGAACGTGAGCCCCTTAAAATCTGGGGTGAGGTAAGAAATGGCGAAATTGCTCTTGCCGATAGTCCCAAATTTACCGCACAGTGCCTTCGTGTTCCGGTTTCTGACGGACATATGGCCGCAGTTTTCGTTTCCTTTAAAAATAAACCCTCAAAAGAGGAAATTCTTAAATGCTGGGAAGAATTTTCAGGCGTTCCCCAAGAACTTGCTCTCCCCCACGCTCCCCGTCAGTTCCTCAACTACTTTACCGAGGATAATATGCCACAAACCAAGCTCAACCGCAATCTTGAAGGCGGTATGGCAGTTTCTGTGGGCCGACTTCGTGAAGATACACAGTATGATTATAAATTCGTATGTCTTTCCCATAACACACTGAGAGGCGCTGCAGGCGGAGCAGTTTTACTTGCAGAACTTCTTTGTGCAAAGGGTTATATGGATTAATTCTGATAGAATATAATCTAAAAATAAATTAAAGGGGTTGTTCTTATGAAAAACAGAATTTTTACAGGCGCCGCTACGGCTCTTGTAACTCCAATGAACAGTGACGGAAGTGTAAATTTTGCTCGACTTTCTACCCTTGTTGATGAACAGATAAAGGGCGGCATTGATGCCCTTGTAATCTGCGGAACTACGGGAGAAAAATCAACCCTTCGTTATGATGAACACGTAAAAGTTATAGAAGATTCGGTTAAGGCCGCCAAAGGCCGAGTACCCATTATTGCGGGTACGGGAAGCAATGATACGGTTTACTCCGTTGAACTTTGCCGTGATGCCGAAATTGCGGGCGCCGATGCATTTTTGATGGTAGCACCCTATTATAACAAAACCTCTCAAGCAGGTCTTGTTGCGCACTATAATTATATTGCAGACCGAGTAAACAAGCCGATTATTCTTTATAATGTTCCTTCCCGTACGGGCGTTGCCATAAAGCCCGAAACCTATAAAGAACTCTCAAAACACCCGAATATCGTTGCTACCAAGGAAGCCAACGGCGATTTATCTTCCGTTGCTCAAACCAAGTATTTATGCGGAGATGAACTGGATGTTTATTCTGGCAACGATGACCAGACAATACCTATGATGTCTCTCGGTGGAATCGGTGTTATTTCGGTGCTTTCGAATATCGCTCCTCGCGTTATGCACGATATGTGCGAAGCATATTTTAAAGGTGATATTGATAAAGCCCGCGAACTTCAGGTTAAACATACAGGGCTTATTAACGCGCTATTCAGCGATGTTAACCCTATCCCCGTTAAAGAGGCAATGAATATATTAGGTATGGATGTTGGACCCTGCCGACTTCCCCTTTACCCTATGGCTGATTCTTTAAAGGAAAATCTTAGAAATAAACTTATTGAATGCGGTTTTAAATTATAAAGCAAAGAACTTGGATGTGAAAAAAGATGATTAAAATATTGCTTGTTGGCGCATGCGGAAAGATGGGCCAGAATGTTGCGACCTGCGTAGCGGAAGATGAAGACACACAGATTATCTGCGGCGTTGATGCCTTCAGGAAGGAACTATCCTTTCCCGTTTTATCTGACTTTAACGAAGTGAGCGTAAAACCCGATGTTATTATTGATTTTTCCAACGTTTCCGCTCTCGAAGGCCTTCTTGCTTATGCCACGGCACAAAAAGTGCCCTGCGTTTTAGCAACTACGGGTTATTCCCCCGAGCAAATTGAAAAAATCAGAGCGGCAGCAAATAAAATTCCCGTTTTCTTTACCGCTAATATGTCCCTTGGAGTAAATCTTATTTGTTCACTTGCTAAAAAGGCGGCGGCATTTTTAGGCGAGGACTTTGATATTGAAATCATCGAAAAGCATCACAACCAGAAACTTGACGCACCTTCGGGTACTGCCCTAATGCTTGCAAACGCAGTTAATTCGCAGTTTGATGATAAATACAATTACGAGTATGACCGCCACTCAAAAAGGCAAAAGCGCCCTAAAAACGAAATCGGTATCCACTCCCTTAGGGGTGGCACCATAGTTGGTGAACACGATGTAATTTTCGCAGGTTGCGATGAAGTGATAACCGTTTCTCATAGCGCTTATTCAAAGCAGGTATTTGCAGCAGGGGCTTTAAAAGCCGCCAAGTTCATATATGATAAACCCGCAGGTCTTTACGATATGAACGATATTTTAGGAATTGAATAAAATTAAACGCTCACAGTTTTGCCCGTTGTTCTTAACGGAGTAAATGGTGCGGTATGTAACCGGAAGGCATAATGCCTTCCGGTTACTGCTGTTTTTAGGCATTTAACGCTGCCATTTGCAGTTCCATCGGTATCACCGCTATCGTGGATACCGCCGTC
>JAFSAK010000038.1 GCA_017441045.1 Clostridia bacterium | reverse complement strand
GCGCCATTAATGAGTCTGATGTTATGTTGGCTCAGGCATCAGGCGCAATTATCGTTGGCTTTAATGTCCGCCCCGATGCAGTTGCTAAAGAAACTGCCGAGAGAGATGGCGTGGATATCCGTATGTACCGCGTTATCTATGACTGTATAGAAGAAGTTGAAGCCGCTATGAAGGGTATGCTTGCTCCCAAATTCAGAGAGAGTATACTTGGCTCTGTGGAAGTTCGCAGTACCTATAAGATTTCGGGAGTTGGCACCATTGCGGGTTGCTATGTTTCCGATGGTAAGGTAACAAGAGCTTGTCAGATTCGTGTCGTTCGTGATGGTATCGTTGTCGCTGAAGATAGTATCGCATCTTTGCGCCGCTTCAAAGATGATGTCAAAGAGGTGGCTCAAGGTTACGAATGCGGTATCGGACTTGAAAAATTCGGTGATATTAAAGAAGGCGATGTCTTTGAGGCCTTCATTATGGAGGAGTATAGAGACTGATGGCTGGATATAAATTAAATCGCGTAACATCAGATATTAAACTTGCCCTCTCGGAGCTTTTGCGTGAAGTGAAGGATCCGAGAGTGAGCAAGATGCTCAGTATAATAAAACTTGAGGTTTCGGGCGATATGTCTTATGCAACCGTTTATGTAAGTGCCATAGAGGGTATGGAAAAGACCACCGAATCGGTTAAAGTGCTAAATAAAAATGTTTCCGGATATTTAAGAAAGGAACTCGGTCACCGTATGTCCCTTCGCAAAGTTCCCGAACTTCGTTTTATTGCAGATAATTCTATCGAAACCAGCGCTCATATTTCAAAAATAATAGATTCTTTTGATAAATAAGATTTCAATTTGCGAAAGGAATTTCAAGGGTTTAATGCAGAAGAAAAGTAATACATCCTGCCGTCTTCTTAATTTAAGACAGATGGCAAGATTCCTTAAAAAACACGATAATTATGTCATCCTTACCCATGCTTCACCCGATGGAGATACTTTGGGTTCTGCCTATGCGCTTTATTACGGACTTAAAGAAATCGGTAAAACCGCAGAGGTTTTATGCCCCGAAGTAATTCCGTCAAAGTATGATTATTTTGTAAGAGAAACAGATCATATTGTAGGGGAGCCCACCGTTATTGCGGTGGATGTGGCGGCTAAATCTTTGCTTGGCTCTTTAAGTGAGAAATTTGGTGATAGGGTTGACCTTACTATCGACCATCATATTTCAAATACTATGTATGCCCGTAATCTCTATCTTGATTCTGCGGCATCGGCTACTTGCGAAATTATTTACGAACTTCTTGTAAAAATGAAGGTTAATGTGAATGATATTACCGCCAAAGCGTTATATACGGGTATTGTTACCGATACGGGATGTTTTAAATATTCTTGTGTTACCGCCAAAACCCATATAATTGCCGCAAATCTTTATGATTTCGATTTGGGTGCCGCAACCATAAATAAATTAATGTTTGATACCAAATCAAGAAAACTCGTTGAACTTGAAAAGATGGTGCTTGAAGGCGCGGAATATCATTTTGACGGTAAGTGTATGCTACTAACAGTAACTGCCGAAATGCAAGAAAAAACAGGTTGTTCGGGTACCGAACTTGAAGGAATTGCCGTTTTATCAAGAAGCGTTGAAGGCGTTATTGCAGGTATCACACTTAAACAAACGGGTAAGAATGAATTTAAAGCATCACTTCGCACATATCCGCCCCTTAACGCATCCGAAATATGCAAAAAGCTGGGCGGCGGCGGTCATAATGCGGCCGCAGGAGCCACTCTTTACGGTACTTTAGAAGAAGTTAAAGCGCAGATTTTAGGCGGTGTAAGAGAGGCATTGGAGGAAACAGATGAAAGGTCTGCTACTATTAAATAAACCCGAGGGTATAACCTCGTTCGGCGCAGTTGCGCGTATAAAAAGATTAGCTCAAGAGCGCCGCGTAGGCCATACGGGAACTTTGGACCCTATGGCTACCGGCGTTTTGCCCGTTTTTCTGGGTAGAGCAACCGCCCTTTCTTCATATCTTTTAGAGGCGGATAAAACCTATACCGCAAGAATTCGACTGGGTATAACCACCGATACTTGTGATATAACGGGCAATATTCTTGAAGACAAGAGCGGCGAAATTGAAGGGAAATTCAGTGATGATGAAATAAAAAATGCCCTAAACAATTTTTTAGGCAAACAACTTCAAGTGCCGCCAATGTATAGCGCTCTGAAAAAAGACGGCGTGCGTCTTTACGATTTGGCAAGGCAGGGGAAAACAGTAGAGATTGAGCCCAGAGAAATTGAGATTTTCGAACTTTCAATGATTTCACCTATAATCAATAATGAATTTGATATAAATGTCAGAGTTTCTAAAGGTACATATATCCGTTCTCTTTGCCGCGATATAGGTGAATTTCTCGGTTGCGGCGCAACCTTAAGTAAACTTTGCAGAACTAATGCCTCGGGCATAGATATTAAAGATTGTGTTAATCTTGATGATTTAAATGAGGATAATATAGGAAAATTTATTATGAGCGAGGAAATGGCTGTACAGCATTTTCCTTATGTTAAGGTCACCGAAAAACAAGGTATCCGCTTTTCTAATGGGGGACAGTTGGACCTTGACCGTATTGGTATTAAAGAAATCAGAGACGGAG
>JAFSAK010000037.1 GCA_017441045.1 Clostridia bacterium | reverse complement strand
GGGCTTTACCTCTATGGCTTATGCTATCCTTTTCTTCATCGGATAAAAGACCGAAACATCCAAGTTCACTGATAAACAGTGGGTCGTAACCAAATCCTTTGGTGCCAACGCGCTCAAACCCTATTTTCCCCTCGCATTCACCTCTAACGGTAAACTTTCTGCCATCGGGGAAAACACAAGCGATAGCCGCAACATATCTACCCGTACGTTTTTCTTCAGGTACGCCTTCAAGTTCACTCAATAGCTTATCGTTATTGGTTTCATCGTCCCCGTGTTCACCGGAATATCTCGCGGAATAAATACCCGGAGCGCCTCCAATGTAATCTACGCATATGCCTGAATCATCGGCAACAGAAATGAGCCCCGTATTTTTTAGACCCGCCGTTGCCTTGGTTATGGCGTTTTCTTCAAAAGTAGTGCCGTTTTCTTCAACATCGGGAAATTCTTCTGTGAAATCCTTCTGACTTAACACTTGAAAGCCCATTGGAATAAGAATTCTTTCAAGTTCTTTTAACTTTTTTTGATTTTTAGTAGCAATAAATATTTTCATAATTATTCCTCGGCATCAAAAATTCCAGCGGCAAATTCTTCGGCGTTAAAGGGTTGCAAATCATCAATCCCCTCACCTACGCCGATAAATTTAACAGGAATTGAAAGTTCATTATGAATGGCAACCACAATTCCGCCCTTAGCAGTACCATCAAGTTTAGTTAATATTATTCCCGAAATATCGGTTACATTTTTAAATTCCCTCGCTTGATTTACTGCATTCTGTCCCGTTGCGGCATCAAGAACAAGTAATGTTTCAATGCTTGAATCGGGCAATTCTCTTTTAATTACTCGATTTATCTTTGCAAGTTCATCCATAAGATTTTTCTTATTATGAAGTCGACCCGCAGTATCACAGATGATAACATCGGAGCCCTTTGCTTTGGCAGAAGTAATGGTGTCGAACACAACGGAGGCAGGGTCGGTTCCCTCAACGCTTTTAACCATAGGTACCCCTGCCCTTTCGGCCCAAACGCCCAGCTGATCAATAGCGGCGGCTCTAAAGGTATCCGCAGCGCCTAAAATCACGCTCTTATTCTGCTCTTTTAAACCTGCGGCAATTTTACCGATAGATGTGGTTTTGCCAACACCGTTTACACCTATAACCAATATAACCGATGGCTTCGTATCAAGATGAAGCCCATCATCTTCGCCCAACATATCAACAATAATGTCACGCATAAGTGATTTTATTTCCTTTGGGTCGGTTATGCCTTGCTCTTTGATTTTGCTTCTTAGAATATCGCAGATTTCTACCGATGTTTTAACACCGATATCAGACATAACAAGCAACTCTTCAAGTTCTTCAAAGAGTTCTTCATCAATTTTTGTAAAACTATTGATTAAACTTGTTACGCCACTTGAAATCGACTGCTTGGTTTTTTGCAAACCCACTTTAATTTTACTGAAAAATCCCATTTAATCACCAATTTAAATTATGCTTATGTTTTGGCTATGCTCCCTGGCTTTCCGCAAGAAGTTTCTTTTCAAGTTCGGAAACATTGAGTTCCAAAAGCTTTGTGACACCCTTTTCCTGCATTGTTACACCGTAGAGCATATCAGCGGCTTCCATAGTGCCTCTTCTATGTGTTACACAAATAAACTGTGTCTGAAATTCGCTGCGTTTCATATAATCGGCAAATCTGTCAACGTTGATATCATCAAGCGCGGTATCAACCTCATCCAAGAAACAGAACGGCGGCGCATTTACCTGCATAATTGAGAAGTAAATTGAAAGGGCAACAAGTGCTTTCTCGCCGCCCGAAAGTCCGTCAAGACTAGGTACATTCTTACCGGGGAGTCGCGCTTCAATATCAATTCCGCTCTCAAGTATATTATCAGGGTCACTGAGTTTAAGGCAAGCGGAACCGCCGCCAAATAAATCACGGAAGGTCTTAGTAAAGTTTTCATTAATCTTATTAAATCCAACGATAAAGAGTTCCTGCATTTGAGCGGTGAGTTGATTAATGAGCTTATGCAGTTCTGTTCTCGATGATTCAAGGTCATCAATCTGACCCTTCATAAAGTCATAACGCTCTTTGACTTCTTTATATTCCTCAATAGCGGAAACATTAACATTGCCAAGTGAACGGATTTTTGATTTAATCTCTGCCAAACTCTTTTTAGCTTCGGCGGGTTTATCAATATCCACCGCCACTTCTTCTGCTTCACTCTTGGTTAATTGATATTCATCATAGAGTTGACGGATAACATCATCATACTCCTTGACCATAATTTCCTTGCGCTCACTAAGACGGGCAATTTCACCGCCAATTCTTTCGCGCTCACCCGTTCTTTCCCTTTCGTAAACACGAAGAGCAGCACCGTTTTTCTCGGTTTCATTGCGCTTATCCATAAGATTGGCAATATTATCATTGCATTCTTTAATTTTAATGCCAAGATTATCGATTTCATCCTGAGTAGAATTAATATCTTGAAGCAACTGTTCATTTTTAAACTGCAATGCCGCGATTTCAGATTCAATGGCCGCAGTTCTTTCGGCTCTGCTGCCAATGGCGGTTTCAAGGTCGTTTGCATTGGTAATAAGAAGTTGAGCATCCTTTTCGCCTTCTATAATCTGCATCTTGGCCGTTGTTATATCATTAGAAAGTGCCTCACGATTTTCTGCGATACTATCGCGACCACCTGTCATACTGTCAATGTCGGTCTCGATAGCAGTTTTAGCGGCTTCAATCTCGATGATTTTTGCCTCGGCTTCTTTAAACTGAACATTTAAAGCGGCAATCTTTTCGTCCCCGTTTTCTTTTTCAGAAATCAGGTCGTTAAGGGTTGCGGTATTATTAGCAAGTAATTCCTCAAGACGCTTAAGTTCGGCAATAGTTCTGATTCTATCTTCGTTTGCAGTAATAAGGTCCGCTTTAACAGCAGTGATATCCGCTTCTACACCCGAAAGTTCACTCATTGCTTCATCTAAATCTTTGCGAACGTTCTTTTCCTTCTCAGTGAGTTTTTCGATGT
>JAFSAK010000036.1 GCA_017441045.1 Clostridia bacterium | reverse complement strand
GACATAGATTTCAGAAGCACAAGTACCATAAAGGTAATTACGGATAACCCTTCATCAGAACTTCTCAAAATTATGGGTGATATTATCAGCAGAGACGGTATGGCGGATTGTTTTGTCCCCGTTGGTGATAAAAAGTTTGATGAAACAACCATACCTTCTAACGATAGAATCAGTCCCATATTTATCTATAAGTCAGGCGAAATTACGGAGAAGGTGGGTGGCTCGTTATGATAAATAGTGAAAAGAAATTCACCGATAAAGCCGCCCGTAATAAAGAATCCGTTATAGAATTTATTTGGGAAATACTTTGCTGTTTGCTTATAAGCGTTGGAACATGCTATCTTGTTGACGCTCAGTTTCCCATACAATCGGGCCTTGTATCGATAACCTGCCATGTTGCTGCTACGCTTACCGTAGTATCCTTAATAACACGCCGTTGGTGGTTGTGTGTTGGAGTTGTAGGTTTGTCCATTCTGGGATTCTTCGGATGGCTCACTTTAACGGGAACTCTCGGTGTAGCACTGCAAAATATCACCAATTTTTTCGGATGGTGGCTATCTAATTTACCGCAGGATTCGGTATGGTTTACAGAGCAAAACATCGCCACCGTTCACCTAATTAGCCATATTGGCATCAGTGTTGCTTTCTTTACGCTATTGCGTGTTACCCGTCGCGCCTGGCCCACCTTGATTGCCTGCATAGCAGTTATAGCGGTGGTTATGATATTTGGCCAAGCGGTAAATAATAGCGTCGCCGTTGCTTTTTATGCGGCAGGTATCTTTCCGCTTTTTGCCAAGGAGCATTTTAGCGGAAGAATATTATTTGTAAGGCGCAATAAATTTTCCATTCTCGGCAAGAGATGGGTGGTAGTCACTGTTTCGGGATTTCTTTGTATTATTGTGGCGCTTGGCGCATTTTTCCTTTTGCCAGCTGATACGAAGGATGTGAGAACGAGATTTTCTTCCTATGTTACCGCCGATTTACAAACTGCCACAGAATTTTATACCACCGAACAGCGTGAGGCCATAAATATCTCCCTTTATGATTTGGGACTTCAGTATCGACCGCAGTATATAGGCGGAAATTTGAAACCTATCGATTCGGCAGTAATTGCCATTACCGATAGTAAAGATCCTTTACTTCTTAAGGTAACTTCTTACGATGTTTATGACGGTATCAGATGGAAAAATAGTTTTGCTAAAAACTATAGAGTAAACGGAATCTGGCAGGAAGAGGAAATTAAGTATTTTTCGGGTACAATAACAGAGGATGAATCCTGGATGGATAAAATCTTCAAGTTTGCCGAACTTGAGGATGTTACCATAACTATGACCCACTCGGGAAATATTTTAGGTACCGTAGGGCAGACCATAGCTTTCACTGAAAATACAAAAACTAAAAACCCTATACTTTTCAATGAAAAAGGCGAATTGTTTTCGTATTTCCAACTTCCTAAAGGATATAGTTATACTCTTTCATATCTTGATTATCCTACCAAAACAGATATTGGTGAAAAGAACTTTATAACTATGCTTGGCGCCGCATCTATGGGTACCGACCCTCTATATGATAATGACGAATTTTATAAGCACTATACCGCTCTTCCAAAGAACTATTCCAAAGCAGCCGAAGAGCTCGTAAATGAACTTATTCCCGAAGGAATCGGTATCTATGAGGCGGCTTGGACAATCAGCGACCATTTTTCAAATCAGAACGGGTTTTATTACACCAATTATCCTGGTTGGATAGTTGCGGGCGAAAATGTTGTTGATAAACTGCTCACCGAGAAAAAAGGTCACTGCGGTTACTATGCTACCACAATGATTACAATGGCGCGCGCTATGGGTATACCGAGCCGACTTGCCGCAGGTTATAAAACCGTTGATTCATCTGACGGTAAATATCAGGTTGTGGATGTGGCATCACCGTATTGTTGGGTCGAATGCTATATTAAAAATATTGGTTGGGTATCATTTGACCCTACGCCTAAAAAGCGCTCGTTAAAGCCCACGAACCAAGATATTATACAAAATACTGATTCGGAAATTATAGAGGAAGATCCCGATGATTTTGAGGATGAAGATGATGAAGCGCCCGATATAATTGAACCGGGCGAACCCACCTATAGCACCTATAAATTCCCCATAGTGAAATTCCTTATAATCTTCGGCGGTAGCATTGCCGCGCTGCTTATACTTCGCAGTATTTTAGCGCCTCTTATTTACAGTAAGGGTATAACGAAAATACTTTTCAGAAATAAGAAAAAGAGAATAATTTATTATTACCGTGATATTTTACGGCAACTTTCCATTCTTGGTTTCAAACTCAAAAAAGGTGAAACTCTGAAGGAATTAATGGAGAGATTGGATAAACCTATTGATGAGGCATTGAAGTTAAAAATAGAAAAAGAACTCCATATTATAGAGCGTATGCAATATAACGAAGAAGTGCCTTCTGATGAAGAAATCAATGCAATTATTAATCTTAGAAAAGTCCTTAATAAAAGGATATTAAAGAACAGAAAAATATTCGTTTTCTTCTTTCGCAGAAAGATGTTTATCCCTGTAATTAATTTAATAATTTTCTAAAGAAAAAAATCCGCCGATGGCGGATTTTTTGTTGTTGACTGATATGCTAAAAACAGGTATAATTTATATAGATATATATAAGTCTAAATTTAAATAAGCGGATGTGAGGTTACTATGGATATTAAAAAAATTCTTTCCTTTGTGGACCATACTCTTTTAGCTCAAGGGGCTACTTGGAGTGATATTAAGGGAATTCTTGATGATGGTATCAAATATTCCTGCGCTTCTTGTTGCATACCCGCTTCCTTTGTTAAGGAAGCCAAGGAATATGTTGGCGAAAAGGTTGCAATTTGCACCGTTATCGGTTTTCCGAACGGTTATTCTACTACTGCCGTTAAATGCGCCGAAACCGAAGATGCTATAAATAACGGCGCCGATGAAATTGATATGGTTATCAATATCGGTTGGCTTAAAGATAAGAAGTATGACCTGTTGCTTGAAGAAATCAAGGCAATAAAAGCCGCTTGTCACGACAAAATATTAAAGGTAATTATTGAAACCTGCCTTCTCACCGATGAAGAGAAGATTAAAATGTGCAAAATTGTATCTGATTCGGGCGCAGATTTCATTAAAACCTCTACGGGATTTTCTACTGCGGGCGCAACTCCTCACGATGTTCAGATTTTCGCGGATAATGTAGCGCCCCACCTTCAGATTAAAGCCGCAGGCGGCATCGCATCTATAGAAGATGCCGAAAACTTTATAAATATCGGCGCAACTCGTCTGGGGACTAGCAGAATAGTAAAAATCGTAAAAGCAATGGAAGAAGGTAAAGAGCATGACAAACAAGACTCCTCATATTGATTTAAAAGGTTCCGAGGTTGGATTCGGTAAAACCGTGCTTATGCCCGGTGACCCTTTGAGAGCCAAATATATAGCAGATAATTTCCTCCAAAATGCCGTTCTGGTTAATGGTGTTCGCGGTGTTAACGGCTATACGGGCTACTATAAAGGCGTTAAGGTATCGGTTATGGCAAGCGGTATGGGTATGCCATCTATCGGCATTTATTCTTATGAACTTTATAAATTCTTTGGAGTTCAGAATATTATCCGCGTCGGCTCGGCGGGCGCTATAAATGAAAAAGTTCAGGTGCGCGATATTGTTGTGGGTATGGGCGCTTGCACCAATTCAAATTTCCCATCGCAGTATAATATGAATGGCACCATAGCTCCTATATGCGACTTTGATATGCTTTCTACCGCTAAAAATATTGCCGATAATAAGGGACTAAATATCCATATCGGCAACCTTTATTCTTCGGATACATTCTATGATGATTCATTTCCCTCATCAAATTGGGGCAAAATAGGATGCTTGGCAGTTGAAATGGAAGCGGCGGCTCTTTACTGTACCGCTATGCGCCTCGGTATGAGAGCCCTCGCTATTTGCACCATTTCAGATATACTTTTCCCGCCTTTTACCGCCCTTGATGCAGACAGTAGGGAAAAGACCTTTACAAGTATGATGGAGTTGGCTCTTGACTGCGCAGTAGAATATGAAAAACTGCCCCATTTAGAGCCCAAAGAATAATATGAAAAGAGTATTTTTAATCGTTCTCGATAGCTTTGGAATAGGCGCAATGCCAGATAGCGCAGATTATGGGGATATAGGTGTTAATACCTTGGCATCTATTGCCAAATCAAAAAAATTCAAAGCAGATAATCTTAAAAAACTCGGACTTTTTAATATAGACGGAGTAGAATGCGGCGAAAAAGAAAAAAATCCTTCAGCCGCCATTTGCCGACTCAAAGAACTCTCAAAGGGCAAGGATACCACTATTGGTCACTGGGAAATAGCAGGTATTGTTTCCGAAAAACCTCTGCCAACGTATCCAAACGGTTTCCCCGAGGATTTACTAAACGAGTTTTCAAAGCGAGTAGGCAGGGGAGTTATCTGCAATAAAACCTATTCGGGAACAGAGGTTATTAAGGATTACGGCGATGAACACGTAAAAAGCGGTGACCTTATCGTTTATACCTCTGCCGATAGTGTTTTCCAGATAGCCGCTCACGAGGATGTCGTGCCTTTAGAGGATTTGTATAAGTATTGCAAAATTGCAAGAGAATTGCTTAAGGGCGAACACGGCGTAGGCAGAGTAATTGCCCGTCCTTTTAAAACGGTTAACGGAGTTTATACCCGTACTTCTAACCGTCATGATTACTCTTTAGAGCCCCCAAAATCTACAATGCTCGATTCTCTTAAAAATAAAGGTCTTGATACCATTGCTGTCGGCAAAATATATGATATTTTTGCGGGCAAGGGCATTAGTGAGCATATCTTTACTTCGGGTAATACCGATGGTATGGCAAAATCTTTAGAGTATGCCAAAAAGGATTTTAATGGCTTATGCTTTATAAATCTTGTTGATTTTGATATGCTTTACGGCCATCGCAACGATGTAGACGGTTACGCCGCCGCCATAACAGAATTTGATGGTTGGCTCGATGAGTTTTTACCCCTCTTAAAAGAGGAGGATATTCTTATTATTACCGCCGACCATGGTTGCGATCCCGCTTATACTGTAAGCACCGATCATTCCCGCGAATATGTGCCACTGCTTATTTACGGAAATTCCGTAAATCCTGTAAACCTCGGCACGAAAGAGGGCTTTTGTTCTATTGGTAAAACAGTTTGCGAGTATCTGGGCGTGGATGCAGATATTGATGGAGATAGTATCTTATCGGAGATTTTAAAATGAATAATAAAGAATTAGTTAAATTGGCCTTTGAAGCCATGCAGAATTCCTATTCGCCTTATTCAGAGTGTAAAGTAGGCGCCGCTTTGCTTGCAAAGTCGGGCAAGGTTTATCTTGGATGCAATGTAGAAAACTCATCTTATGGCCCCACAAATTGCGCTGAGAGAACCGCCTTTTTTACCGCTATATGCGCGGGGGAAAGGGAGTTTACCAAAATTGCCATTGTAGGCGGTAAAAACGGTAATGTTACTGATATGTTTATGCCTTGCGGTGTTTGCCGTCAGGTAATGTCGGAATTCTGCCGCGATGATTTTGAGGTAATAGTTGCTTTAGGTTATGACGATTTCAAATCTTTCACCCTAAAAGAATTATTACCCTATGGTTTTTCTAAGAAAAATGTAAAGGATGATTTGTGATGACACAGTATCATATAGGTCTATCGGAAGAACACGGCGCAAAGTACGCCATAATCCCCGGTGACCCAGGTAGAGTGCCTAAAATTGCCGAATTTCTTGATGATGCAAAGCAGGTTGGTTATAACCGCGAATATAATTCCTATCTTGGTTACTTGGATGGAGAAAAGGTTTTGGTTACCTCAACGGGTATCGGCGGTCCATCTTGCGCTATATGTGTTGAAGAACTTGCCAAAATCGGCGTAGATACCTTTATAAGAGTGGGTACTTGCGGCGGTATGCAACCTGATGTTGCCCCCGGTGATGTTATTATTGCAACGGGCGCTATCCGTATGGATGGAACAAGCAAAGAGTATATGCCCATAGAATTTCCCGCGGTTGCTGATTTTCACGTAACAAGCGCCCTTTATGAAGCCGCAAATAAACTCGGCTACGATAATCATATCGGCGTAGTGCAGGCCAAGGATAGTTTTTACGGTCAACACGCCCCCGAAAGTATGCCCGCTTCAGCAGAACTTCTCGCAAAATGGGATGCTTGGAAAAAAGGCGGATGCTTAGCATCCGAAATGGAAGGCGCAACACTCTTTATTGTTTCTGCCGCAAGAAAACTCCGTTCAGGCGCCGTTTTCCATTGCGTTTGGAATCAAGAGGTTGCAAAATCAGGTATGCCCAAAGAACGCACAGAAGATACCTCTGCGGCAATTAAAACCGCTATTGAGGCCCTTCGTCTAATGATAAAAAAGGATAAAAAGGATTAAATTTTATGTTTGAAGCGGTTCTTGACTGTATAAAAGAATACGATACCATAATTATTCATAGGCATAGCCGTCCAGACGGTGACGCTATGGGTAGTCAGATTGGTATGAAGAATATTATTTTGGAGAACTTCCCAGAAAAAACGGTCTATACCGTGGGTGATTCTACGAAATTTTTCGGTTTTCTCCCTGATTCCACTATGGATCAAATTCCCGATAGTGTTTTCCATAGTGCTTTATGCCTGCTACTCGATTTTGCGGCACCGCCTCTTGCATCGGATGAAAGGTATAAATTAGCCGCAAAAACGGCCCGAATTGATCACCATATATACTGTGAAACCTTTACGGACGTTGAGGTTGTAGATAGCAGTTTTGAAAGTTGTTGCGGTATGGTTACTGCATTTGCCGTTGAGAGCGGACTCAAAATTAATGAAACTGCGGGTCTGGCTTTGTATACGGGTATGCTTACCGATTCGGGCAGATTCCGTTATGATAGCGTAAGTCCTCGTACCTTCCGCCTTGCCGCAGAACTTGTTGGAACGGGTTTCGATACCAATGAGCTTTACAGAAACCTTTATTCCGATGAGTTTGATAGTAAACTTTTAAAGGCGAAATTCACCCTTAAAGTTAAGTTCACCGAGAATAAGGTTGCTTATATATATACAACCCGCGAAGAAATAGCAGAGCTTGGAGCCGATGAATTTTCCGTATCTCGCGGTATGGTTGGCACTATGGCCGATGTTAAGGGCGTTGATATCTGGGTTAATTTCACCGAAAGCGAAGAAGGGGTTCTCTGCGAACTTCGTTCAAGCCGCTTTAATATTAATCCTAT
>JAFSAK010000035.1 GCA_017441045.1 Clostridia bacterium | reverse complement strand
GCATTAGAGCCGCCAAGCATATCAATCCAATGTTCTGTTTCGTTACATTCTTTTAAGGCAATATGTAATTTGTTTATAAAATCCGCTTTGCTTACTGCGTAGTTGGCCTCGTGAATATTAGCACCGACAGAAGTAGAACTACGCACAATTTGATTTACAAGCACACCTCTGCCTTTTTTTGTATCCACTTGGTCACAAACGGAAATTATGTGCAAAGCTAAATTTTTAGCTCTGGTGCGCAATGGTGAATCCTTCATAAATTTCTCCTTTAGGTGATGAGTGAAGTTTTGGGCAGATGCCCAAAGTGAAGTTATCCGCTTCGCTCATAGTGAAGTTTTTGCTGCGCAAAAGAGAAGTTAAGTTTGCCACTTAGCCCCTTGGGGCGAAACTTCACTCACGGAAGTGAACTTCACTGCGTAGTCGCAACTTCACTTGCCGTCAGGCAAACTTAGTTTTAGAAACAGCGCTACCGTTTCCACGTGGCTGGTTCTCGGGAATAAATCCACAGGCGTATATTCTTTGAGGGTATAACCAAGTTCGGTTAAGATTTTAGAGTCGCGGGCAAGGGTTGCGGGGTCGCAAGAAACATAAACTATTCTTTCGGGGGCGAAATCCTTTGCCACGGTAGATAAAAGTTCACTGTCGCACCCTTTTCTTGGGGGGTCTAAAATAACCGCATCGGGCTTAATGTTTCGCTTTTTAAGGTCGCGGGCGGCGGCCGCCGCATCACCGCAAATAAATTCGGCGTTTTCAATGCTGTTTTCTCTGGCATTAATTTTAGCATCTTTTACGGCATCGGGGATAATCTCAACGCCTATTATATGCGCGGCGCTTTTTGCCATAGAAAGACCGATAGTACCCGCGCCGCAATAAAGGTCGAGGATATATTTATCCTGCGGCTCGGCATACTCTGCGGCCTTGCCGTATAACTTTTCGGTCATAGTGCGGTTTACCTGATAGAAGGAAAGGGGAGAAATTCTTACCTTAACGCCGCACAAAATATCTTTGATATACTCCTTACCATAAAGGAGTACATTTTTTTCGCCTAAAATTACATTGGTATCCTTTTGGTTTATATTCAGCATAACGCTTTTAAGATTGCTTTTTGCGGCGCCTTTTAAAAGTTCAATAAGTTTTTCGCTTTCGGGGATAGAGTTGCCGTTTATAACTAAAACCGCCATAATTTCCCCTGTGGCTTCGGCTATTCGAAGATAAAAATGACGAAGCAGCCCCGATTTATTATCTTCACTGTAAACCGAAACACCAAAGCTTTGCACCCACTCGCGAAAGGTGGCGGCAAGGTCTGAAAAAACGGCGGGTTGCAAGGCACAATCATTTGAAGGGATAACCCTATGAGAATGATTGGCATAAAAACCTACCGAGCCGTCGGGGGCTAAAGGAAACTGGGCTTTATTGCGGTACCGTTCGGTATTTCCTGCCTTTATTATGGGGCGAGGGGGCAAATCTATTCCGCCTATGCGGCGCATGGCCTCATAGACCTTATTTTCTTTTATTTTGCTTTCGGCTTCGTAATTTATATGGCGCCAAACACAACCGCCGCATTTACTGAAAGCGGGGCAGTCGGGCTCGATTCTATCGGTAGTGGGGATTAAAATTTCTTCAATTTTACCGAAGGCAAGATTTTTCTTGTCCTTTAAAACTTTGGCATTTATTTGGTCGCCTATGGCGCTCATAGGCACAAAAACCGCCTTGTTTTCATATCTTCCGATGCCTGCGCCTTCGGAAGAAACGGCGGTTATGGTGAGTTTAATAATATCGTTTTTGTTCATTTGTTTTCTTCTAAATATTCTATAATCTCGGGAGCATCCTTACCGCTTAAATTTCCCTCTTGGAAGAGAGAAATACCGCGGCGGCAGTCATAAACCGCACCGTGAGTAAGGTTAATGCTAACCTCGTGAATATTAACTACTTCGTTATTTTCCCAAAATGAAACAACATGCTCCGCACCCGTTTGCCAGAAAATATTTTTAGCGGTACCGCCCTCTACTATTTCACCCCTTGCGGCAGAGCCGAGGGAATTTTCAACCATATATATATTAAGCACTCTGCTACCGTCGGGCGAAGTTACGCTATAAGCATAGTTTCCCTCGGGCAAATCGTTGATATCCGAAAAAAGATTATCCTTTATGGTGATACCCACATTGACAAAAGATACAATAAGGGATAAAGCATAGATAATAATAAAAAATACATTCTTTTTCATCAAATCACCTTCTTAAAAATCAGAAGAATAAAATTGAGGCGGGTTGCTTTCTCTTTGGGCGGTTTTATTATAATGGGCTACTGCAAAACGGCAATGGACCATATATGCTAAAACTATATACGGAAGGGTAAAGGGAAGGGGCACTAAAAATACCGAAATTAAAATCCAGAAAGACATACCAAAGAAAAGGGAAATAAAATCAATAGTGGATTTTCTTGAAATCACCTTCGACATATGAAGCGCCTCGCCGATATCCATATCCTCATCGGCTACCAGTAAAAACGGGGTTAAATAAAACTTTAATGCAAAGAAGATAAATACGGCGGTGCTGAGTGTGATAAGAGCTGTCTGTGCCTCAGAAAAACTTCTTATAAATGAGGGCATATTAATTCCTATGAATTCGTAAAGGGCATCATTTGATATAACCCAAAGAAAAATGCTGGGCAGATATGCTAAAACCGCCACTGATAAAAGACGAAGTAAAAAGACAAAAGAGCATTTAAGCGCCTTTTTATATTTTTCACCACTGCTTAAATAGTGAAATACAGAAATTATATTATCTTTTTCGTTCCACATAAGGCGGCGATAAAATCTCAAAAGCCCTAAAAACACAGGTAAAACTATAAAAAATTCCGCAACGGCAAGAACCCCGTAAGCCACTGCGCTACCGAAGGGAGCTTCTAAAATTCCGGCGGTAAAGGTGAGGGCAAGGGAAATAAAAGCGGGGATTAATGCCGCAAGTATGCATCTATAATAATTGCCTTTAAGAATTGTTTTTGCAGTTGTTTTTACTGCAAATGTGGGTGAAGTCATAAAAATGCTCCTTGATATAAAAATGATTATAGTATGGTGAGTTTGGCAAAACCTGCCATAATTTTTTTGGTGCCTACGGTATCAAAAGCAATTTCAAGAAGAGTATCGTTTCCCATAGGCGTTACCTTTAAAATCATACCCTTGCCGAAGGTCTTGTGTTCTACCGTTTGACCTGCAGAATAATTTGTGCAAGGTTTTGATTCGGCGGGCTTTTTGGTGTAGGTTGAGGGGTATTTAGCGCCATAAGATGAAGTCGATTTCGATGGGTTATAGCCATAGGCGGCGGTGCGTTTTCCTGAATAGGAATAATCATCATCAAAATATCCGCTGCTTCGCTCGTTTCTCGCCCCATATCCCGTTCCGAAAGAAAACGAGGGGGTTATATCGGCGGTACACTCGCAGTATTCCTCGGGAATTTCCCTTAAAAATCTGGAGGGCAAGTTTCTCTGCGTCGAGCCATAGAGATAACGGGCGGTGGTATGGGTAACCGTAAGATTCTTTTTCGCTCTTGTTATAGCAACGTATGCAAGACGCCGTTCTTCCTCTATTTCAATTTCTCCGCCATAGAGAGATTGAGTGCCGGGGAAGATATTTTCCTCCATACCGATAAGGAAAACATTATTAAATTCAAGGCCCTTAGCCGAGTGAATCGTCATAAGCACTACGCGGTTTTCATCACTTTCCAAAGCATCAATATCGCTAACGAGGGCGATTTCCTCTAAAAATGCGGAAAGGGAGGGCTCGTCGATTTCTCTTTCGTATTGGCGAACGGTATTTAAAAATTCTTCTACGTTGGCAATTCTGTCCTCTGCTTCGGGGGTGGCTTCAAGTTTAAGGGCAGAGACATATCCCGTTTTATCAAGCGTTTCTTCCACAAGGTCGCTTATAGCCAGTTTATTCGCCTTCTCGGAAAGGTCGCGCATAATGGCGGCAAACTCCTTAAGGCGCGGAGCAGAACGTAGGGTAGAGGCAAATTCATCGGCTCTTTCAAAAACTTCCATAAGATGAAGTCCTGTACCCATAGATATTTCTGCGGCGTGGTTTACCGTAGTGTCACCAATACCTCTTTTGGGCTCGTTTACAATTCTGCGCAGCCGCAAATCATCATTAGGATTGCAAATTACATTTAAATAGGCAAGAACATCCTTAATTTCCTTGCGCTCATAGAAACGCATACCGCCGATTACTTTATATGCGATACCGCTTCTGGCAAAAACATTTTCTATGGCGGCCGATTGAGCGTTAATTCTGTAAAGCACGGCGTTATCGGCGAAATTTTCTCCCGCCTTTACATTGGAAAGCACCTGCTCGGCAACAAATTTCGCTTCGCTTCGTTCATCAGAACAGGTATGAACGCGGATTTTTGCGCCATCGCCCTTATCGGTCCAAAGGTTTTTACCCTTTCTTCCGCGGTTGTTTTTAATAACCTCGTTGGCGGCGGAAAGTATATTTCCCGTTGAGCGATAATTCTGTTCAAGGCGGATAATCTTCGAATTTTCGTTTTCATCCTCAAAGTTAAGTATATTTTCAATGGTTGCGCCTCTGAAACGGTAAATACTCTGGTCATCATCACCTACAACGCATAAATTCCCGTGAATGCTTGAGAGCAAACTGATTAGGCGGTACTGAGCGTGGTTGGTATCCTGATATTCATCCACCATTATATATTTAAATCGACTGCCCAGATATTCGAGGACATCGGGGTTTTCTTCCAGAAGTTTAACGGTATAAAAAATCATATCGTCAAAGTCCATAGCTCCGGCGGCAACGAGGCGTTTTTGATACTCTTTATATAAAGATGCAATCATTTTTTGCCTGATATCGTTACCCACCGTGCTTTCAAATTCCTCGGGGCTTATGAGTGAATCCTTGGCAGAAGATATGGCGGCAAGGGCGGACTTTGGAGGCATAATTTTATCATCAATATTGCCATCCTTCAAAATCTGCTTCATAACGCGCTTCTGGTCATCGGAATCATAGATTGTGAAATTGGAATTAAAGCCGATTCTTTCGGCGTTTCTTCTGAGAAATTTTCCGCAAACAGAGTGAAAAGTACCCGCCCAGATATCGTTGCCCGAGTCACCCAGTTTTGCTGTTAGTCGGTCCTTTAGTTCTCCCGCCGCCTTATTTGTAAAGGTGATGGCAAGAATTTCCCAAGGTCTTGGGGGATTAACGGCGAAAACCGACGGAACATAATCGGAAACACCGTTTAAATAATCTTCGCCCGCCTTAATATCTTCCTCGGTATAACGGGGGATAAAATCGTTTGCGTAGGCATTGCCGTATTTAATAAGATTTGCGATACGGTTAATAAGAACGGTGGTTTTACCGCTTCCTGCGCCCGCTAAAACAAGCAAGGGGCCCTCGGTAGTGGTAACCGCATCAAACTGACGGGAATTCATACCGCTGAAATCTTTTTCTATAAGTTTATTACGAAGGGATAAAAAGTCCATAAATTATTCGTGTCCTTTGGTGAAGGGGGCAATCTGACGGGAAAGCTCGGCGATATTATCGCAGTGAGCCACCATAGTAACGGGCTTAGTTAAATCCAAACTAAAAATACCCATAATGGATTTAGCATTGATAACATACTTTCCAGATAATAGTTCAATTGGGTATTCTTTGGAATTGGTTATTTCAACAAATTTTTTAACGTCTTCAAAATTTGTAAGCATTAATTCTTTTTCAAGCATTTTTAAATTCCCCTTAATTATAAAATAAGGTCAAACCATTTTTTGAGTTCATAAAACCAATCGTTTACATCGGCAAGTTTTTTGTGTTTTTCCACCGTGTCAAAAGCGGGTGGGTCAAGGGTGAGTTTATCTGCGGTTGCAAGTCCGTGAGCGCCGAAGGGATAGATATGCAAATCAAAGGGAATTTTATTTTTTGCAAGGGCTTCGGCATAACGAAGAGAATTAGCTGCGGGAACGCAGTTATCTTCGGCGGTATGCCAGATAAACGCAGGGGGAGTATCTGCGGTTACCAATTTTTCGCAGGAATATTTATCTCCCTCTTGGCCTTCGGGAAAATAACCGAGAAG
>JAFSAK010000034.1 GCA_017441045.1 Clostridia bacterium | reverse complement strand
GAGCTACGATTTGCGCGGCCATAGAGGCGGTGTAGTAATAACCTGTATATTTGCCGACGTTTCCGTGCTTGGCAAGTTCAACAGCCATGGGGAAGGAGTTAACATTAATTGTAGCCCAGCCGATACCCGCTAAAATAAAGATGGGGAACATAATGAATTCGGGGGTATTCGGGGTTACGAAAATGCCGCCAAGGAAGGCAATAGTGAGCATAAGTACGCCCGCAAGCACCGTTTTTCTTCTGCCGATTTTCGAGGCAATTATACCAACGGGTATATAAGATACGATAGCAGCCGCTTGAGCAATAATCAAGGTGAAGTTAAAGTCAAAACCTAATATATTCGTGGCATATACAGAGTATTTACTCGTAATAGAGTTATAACCGATATACCAAAGGGCAACCGAGGCGAGAATAAGAAGGAAGGATTTGAATTCGGCTTTTGAAAGTTTGTTGCTGTTTTTTGAATCGGTATCATCTGTCGCTTCTTCAAGACCCAGTCGCACCGATTCTTCTTCCATTTCTTTCGCCCATTTGTTTTCTTTAACGCTTATAAGGAATATAATAAATCCAACCATCATAATTAGGCAAACGGCAATAACATAGGTGGTATATTCCATATATATGTTTTTTGAAGTGGCAAAAACCATACCTAAAACAAGCACTAAAATCGCACCTGCGGTACCCGTGAGATTTATAATAGCGTTGGCTTTAGAACGAAGGGGCTTAATTGTAACATCGGGCATAAGCGCTACTGCGGGAGAGCGGAATATGGCCATTGCAACCAGAACTACAAGCAATGTCGCTATAAAGCCAATAAGATAAATCGGATTTTGAAGGGTTAATTCCAAGGCGGCTTTTGTTATGGCCGCGTCATCTCCGCTCATATTTGGGATACCTGCATTTATGATTCTTGCAAGTTGCATATTATCAATAAATGTAAGAGCGATAAAGGAAATTACGGAAATTATGGTGCCGATAAATATAAAAGGCGTACGCTTTCCGAAACGGGTATTAACTTTATCGGAAAGGGCTCCGAAAATCGGAAGCAAAAATACCGCCAGTACATTATCGATGGACATAACCGCCCCCGAAGCCGATTGGGGAAGACCAAAGTGATTTGTAAGAATAAGGGGAATAATGGCATCGTATGCCTGCCAGAATGCTTGGATCAGAAAAAATGCCATACCCACCAAAATGATGCGCTTATAATTAAGTTTCATAATAAAATTCCTCCTCTGAACCGTTTTTAAAAAGCCGTTGCGGGTAATCGTTTGCAAATGGGGTATTACATTTATTATTATACATTAACCGTATGTTTTTTGCAAGAATGGGTATTGTTAAAATATGAGAAAATAATATATTCCTCAAAATAAAAAAACAGCCGACTTTTCGTCGGCTGAAATTTTTATTTGTTTGCTGCGGGAATCTGCTGACGAAGAGAAGCGCGGGTCTTGCGAACTTCTGCAAGATTAGCGATGAGACCTTCATCGGCTCTGCACATGATATCATCAACAAAGTCCTGAGCGGCCTTTCTCATCTCGCGGCTCTTTGCTTGAGCGTTGGCGATGATTTCTGCGGCCTTTTCTTGAGAAAGCTTAACGATTTCTTCCTGAGCAACCATAGCTTTTGCGCGTTCCTCAGCGGCGCGGATAATACCGTCTGCTTCGTGCTTTGCAGTGGTGATAATGTCTGCGCGGTCAGCAACGATGCCACGGGCCTGCTTGATTTCGCTGGGGATATTAAGACGGATATCGTCAACCACAGCGCGAAGCTTCTCAACATCTACAACTGTTTTCTTTCCGGGAATTTTGATGCCGCTATCAAGCACCTCGTCAAACTGTTCCAGTAATTCATCAAGTGTCATTTTAATTCATCCTCCGTTTTATATTATCTGTTATTTAATTGCCGTTTTTTGATGATAAGCGTTTAACTATATCATCGTGAATAATGGGGGGAACGAAACTCGTTATATCTCCGCCCATACTTGCTATCTGCCTTACCATACTTGAGCTTAAATACATATTGTCAGCGCTGGTGGTAAGGAAGAGGGTTTCAACTTTGGGGTTGAGTTTTTTATTGGCAAGCGCCATCTGAAATTCATATTCAAAATCAGACATAGCGCGTAAACCCTTGATTATTGCACAAGCATTCTTATTTTCGGCATATTCTGCCAGAAGCCCATCGTAAACATCCACTTCTATATTGGGGATATGGGCGACCGTTTTTTTAATCATTTGAAGCCGCTCTTCTTTAGAAAAGGAGCCGGTTTTTGATATATTGGTCATAACAACAACTATAACTTTATCAAACATAGCGGCGGCTCTGGTAATGATATCAAGGTGACCTATGGTTATGGGGTCGAAACTACCGGGGCATATTGCAATTTTTTCACTCATTTATCATTATCCCCCTTTTTTGTATACGGTAACGACAATGCTTCCGTATCTATATTCCTTGGCAACCGAAAAACTATTGACATTGGCGGGAAGATCGATATCAGAGGGATGTTCGCAGATGATAATGCCGTAATCGCTCATAACCTTGGTAACAGAATTTAGGGCATTTTCAAGAAGGCCTGCTCTATACGGTGGGTCTAAAAAAGCAATATCGAAAGTATCGCTTGTCCTTGAAAGGAAGGATAGATAATCACTTCTTATAACATCCGCTTTATCGCTAAGACGGGTGGCTTCAAGATTTTCTTTAATAACGCTGATAGAAACATCTGAAGCATCAATAAAAACTGCGCTTTCAGCGCCGCGGCTTAATGCTTCAATACCAAGCTGACCGCATCCTGCAAATAAATCAAGAATTCTTCTGCCTTCAATATCGAATTGAATGGAACTGAAAATTCCTTCCTTGATTTTTTCGGGAGTAGGCCTTACAATATCGTTACCGGGGACGGTATTAAGTCGTCTCCCTCTGGCTGTGCCTGTAATAACTCGCATTGAAATACTCCAAAAGATAATAAATAATCATAATTATTTATCTTATTATCACACTAAATAGGGTGTTTTGTCAATACTTAATTAAAAAAGTTTTAAATTCACAAAAATAATGCTTGATTTTTCTGCGGGTTTGTGCTATCATATTTGAGCATATTTGATTACACCTTTTCCCAAAGGTGGTTT
>JAFSAK010000033.1 GCA_017441045.1 Clostridia bacterium | reverse complement strand
TCAACTTGATATAACCGAACCTAAGGGTATTTTGATTGTGGATATAGGCGCGGGTACTACCGATATTGCAGTTATATCACTGGGCGGTATTGCGGCTTGCGATTCTTGCCATATTGCATCGGCGGATTTTGATAGACAGATTATCAAATATGTTCGCAAGGAATTTAATATCGAGATAGGACCTTTAACCGCAGAAACCATCAAAAAGCAGATCGGCTCGGTGGTGGAAAGACCTATTGAAATTGCAATGGTTGCTAAGGGAAGAAATGTGTTTACAGGTCTTCCAGAAAGTTTTGAAATCACTTCAACCGAGTTGTACGATGTTCTCAAAGAAACCGCTTTGGCGATTTGTAATGCCATAAGAGAAGTGCTTTCGAAAACCGATCCGGATTTAGTTGCCGATATCAAGGAATCGGGACTTTATCTTACGGGCGGCGGCAGTTTGATTAACGGTATGGATAGGATGATCGCCGATTTCGTTGATGCTTCTGTTCATAAACTTGAGGATCCGACTCATAGTGTTGTCAGAGGAGCGGCAACGGCCCTTCGTCATCCCAATATGCTTAAAAATGTTGATTATCAAATGCGTTCTATAAAGGAACTGCAAATTGAATAAAATAACACTTGACAAAAGCGGTTTTTGTGTTATAATGTTTAAGACAATGAAGCAGAACTTATCCGTGTTCTCACCCTCGCGTGTGTTATCCTTGGGTTAATAAATGTTTTCCTTATTGGGATATTTATGTTTATTAGACGCGGACGGTTTTCTGTTCGCGTCTTATGTTTTTTACTGAATTATGGAGGTGCTTCACAATCAGCAGCAAAGAATTGGCCATTAATGAAGAAATTAAATTCAAAGAGGTACGCGTTATCGATTCTCAGGGCGGTCAGCTCGGTATTATGCCTATTGATAAGGCCATAGAAGCGGCATATGCAAGGGATTTGGATTTGGTTAATATTTCACCTAATGCAGATCCTCCCGTATGCAAGATTATGGATTACGGCAAATATCGTTTCGAACAAGCCAAGAGAGAAAAAGAAGCGAAAAAGAACCAAAAAGTTGTTGAGGTTAAAGAAATCCGTTTGGGTCTTAGTATCGATACTCATGACTTTGAAACAAAAGGCAATCATGCCATCGGTTTTCTTAAAAGCGGCAATAAGGTAAAGGTTTCCATTCGTTTCAGAGGCCGCGAACTCGGCCATCCCGAAATAGGTCTTGAAATTATGGAGCGTTTTGCAGAATATTGTGCAGATGCATCCAATGTTGAAAAGGCCGCTAAAATGGAGGGACGTAATATGCTTATGTTCCTTGCACCTAAATCCGGTAAATAAAAATATTCAGGAGGAATTATAATGCCTAAGATTAAAACACACAGTGGCGCTAAAAAGCGTTTCAAGCTCACCAAAACAGGCAAGGTTAAGCGTGCTCACGCTTTCAAGTCTCACATTCTTAACAAGAAAACAACAAAGCGCAAGAGAAATCTTCGCAAGGTCGTATGTGCTGATGCAACCAATGTAGCAGCAGTAAAGAAAATGATTCCTTATAAATAATCGGAATCTATCACTATTGGAGGTTACTTAAATGGCTCGTGTAAAAGGTGCGTTAGCAACACGCAAGAGAAGAAAAAAAGTTTTAAAACTTGCCAAAGGTTATTTTGGCGCTAAATCAAAGCTCTTCAAAACTGCTAAAGAAGCAGTTATGAAATCAGGAAACTATGCTTATATAGGCCGTCGCCTTAAAAAGCGTGATTTCCGTCGTCTTTGGATTACCCGTATATCTGCAGCCGCTAAAATGAACGGTATGAACTACTCTACATTTATGAACGGTCTTAATAAAGCAGGTATCCAAATCAACCGTAAAATGCTTGCTGAAATTGCAGTTAAAGATGCTGCTGGATTCACCAAGTTGGTTGATGCCGCAAGCAAAGCTTTAGCAAAATAATTTATTATCGCCCGAGTTGCAACTCGGGCGAATTTTGCTTTTTATTTATAGTAATTGGGTGTGTATTTATGGTAAATTTTAATGAGATTTCAAGCAAAGATAATCCGTTAGTAAAACTTGTTTCTTCTTTGCAATCCAGTGCAAAGAGCCGCAAAGAAGCAGGTTTATTTGTTATTGAGGGAATAAGAATTTGCGAAGATGCTATGGAAAACGGAGTGATTTTTGATAAACTGATTGTTTCTAAAACCGCTTGTGATAAGTATCCTGAAAGTATTGAAAAATTCTCTCAAATTGCCCGAAATTCTTATATTTTTACCGATTCATTATTTAAAAAAATATGTGATACCGAAAATCCACAGGGCGTTTTAATAGTATGCGAAATGCCCTGTTTAAACGAAAAAATCAATCAAAAAGGCAGATATATTGCCCTTGAAAATCTTCAAGACCCATCTAATCTTGGCGCAATTTCCCGTACGGCGGAAGCCCTTGGGATAAGCGGTATTATTATTTCAGGGGATAGTTGTGATGCCTTTAGCCCTAAAGTTTTAAGGGTATCTATGGGTACGATTTTAAGAATGCCCGTATTTTTTACCGATAATATAATCGGATTTGTCAATAAAAATAATCTTCGTTCATTTGCTTGTGTTGTTGATAAAGATGCCAAAAGTATAAGCGAAATATCCTTTAATGATGGCGATGTTATCCTTATCGGTAATGAGGGCAACGGATTAAGGGAAGAAACCAAGGAAATGGCAAATAACCGAGTGACCATTAAAATGCAGGGGAATGCGGAATCTCTTAATGCCGCAGCTGCCGCCGCTATCGCTATGTGGGAACTTAAAGGCAGGGCAAAATAATGCTTGATAGTTCACTTCTTAAGAATCTTCTCGTTTTGCAAAAGGCATTCGGTTACGGATCGACCAAAGCGTATAAAGTTTACGAAAAGCTCAAAGCTAATGACAACTTATGCAAGAATGAAAGAATTATTTCCAAAGCATTATCGGAAGCCGAAAGAATTAAATTTGAAAAGGTTGATAACGATTACGCCGATAAGGTGCTTAAGGATTGTAAAAAAGAAAATGTCAATATTATAACCATTGAATCCGAGAATTACCCCGAACGGCTCAGAAATATTCCATCGCCACCGTTAGTACTTTTCTATCGCGGAAAATTTCCGGAAGTAGACCGTGAACCCGCATTTTGTATTGTCGGTCCACGTAAGGTAACGGAATTTGGCGCAAAATCTGCTTATTCTCTTTCCGCGCGATTATCAAGAGCCGGTTTTATAATTGTGAGCGGCGGTGCATTAGGGTGCGATTCCTTTGCCCATAAAGGCGCCTTAAAGTATGGCGGCAAAACCATTGCAGTTCTTGGTTGCGGTATCGGTAATAATTATCTTTTAGAAAATGAAAAATTGCGCTGCGAAATTGAAGAAAGTTGCTGTATTATAAGCGAATATCCACCATATACGCCTGCAAGTAAGTTTACTTTTCCCGTAAGAAACCGTCTTATGTCAGGTTTGTCTTTAGGAGTTGCGGTTATAGAAGCAGGTGAGCATAGCGGAGCTCTCATTACCGCTAAACATGCGGCGGAGCAAGGTAGGGATGTTTTTGTAATTCCCGGTAATCCAACATTAAAATGTTATAAAGGTTCTAACGCTCTTTTGCGTGATGGCGCAAAGCCGCTTTTAGATGCTTCAGATGTGTTTGGCGAATATATTTATCAGTTCGCCGATAAGATAGATATAGCAAAGGCCTTTGAAAAGGTGCAAAGTAAGGAAAAAATTGAAAAAAATCAAAAAAATTTCATTAAAACACTTTCAAATGAAGCTAAAATAGTATATAATTATTTAGATAAGCAAAAATTCACTGCCGATGATTTATTAGGAACGGGTCTTGACGATACCGAAGTCCTTTCTGCTCTTACAGAGCTTGAGATGGAAGGTATTATAAAAGCCCAACCCGGCGGTGCTTATATATTAGCCGAATAGATTTATCCATCATTTAGTTTAAATCAGTTTGGTAGTTGAAAAGGAGTAATAAAATGGCAAAACTCGTAATTGTTGAGTCACCAAGTAAAATCAAGAGCATTAAGAAATATCTTGGCTCTGAATATGATGTAATGGCATCTAAAGGTCATATTCGTGACCTGCCCAAGTCAAAACTTGGTGTTGATGTTAATAATAATTTTAAACTTGACTATATCAATATGGCCGATAAGAAAGATCTAATTAAAGGTCTTAAGGAGGCCGCTGCTAATAGTGATGGCGTACTTCTCGCAACCGACCCTGACCGCGAAGGTGAGGCAATTTCCTGGCATTTGGCGGATATACTCAATCTCGATTTAAACGAAAAGAATAGAGTTTCTTTTAACGAGATTACAGAGAGGGCGGTTAAAGAGGGAATAAAAAATCCTCAGCAGATTGATATAAATCTGGTTAATTCTCAACAAGCCCGTCGAGTTCTTGATAGAATCGTTGGATATAAACTAAGTCCCTTCCTTTGGAAAAAAGTAAAAAGCGGACTTTCGGCAGGTCGAGTTCAAACCGTTGCTCTTAAACTTATTGTTGAAAAAGAACGCGAAATTGAAAAGTTTGTCAGTGAAGAGTATTGGACCGTTGATGCAAAACTTGTAAGCGGTAGAAAATCTTTTGATGCTCACCTTTACGGCAATGCGGGCGGCGATAAACTTGATACTATTGTAAATGCCGAAACTGCAAATAAGATAGTAAGCGACCTCAATGATTGCAGTTATATAGTCAGCGATATAAAAAAGGGTGTTCGCAATAAACAACCAGCGCCACCTTTCATTACCTCTACCTTGCAGCAGGAAGCATCCCGTAAACTTGGTTTTACCGGTCAACGTACTATGAAGGTAGCCCAACAGTTATACGAAGGCGTTGATATTCATCATAGCGGTGTTACAGGTCTTATTACCTATATGCGTACCGACTCGCTTCGTATTTCGGAAGAAGCAAGAGCGGCCGCTAACGGATATATTACCCAAAGATTTGGAGCTTCATATCTTCCTTCAAAACCCCGTTATTTCAAAGCAAAGAGCGGAGCACAGGATGCCCACGAGGCCATCCGCCCTACAACCATAAATTTAACCCCTGAAGATGTTAAGGATTCCCTTACCGCAGAGCAGTATAAACTTTATAAACTCATTTGGGAGCGTTTTATAGCTTCATTGATGGCTCCTTGCGTACAGGATACTGTTGCGGTAGATATTACCGCAGGTGATTACCTCTTTAAAGCCAACGGATATTCCGTTCGTTTTGATGGTTATACCGTTCTCTATGAAGAGGGCAAAGATGATGATTTAAGTGATGGAGTAACCCTTCCCGATATGAATGAGGGCGATATCCTTAAGTTAAAGAGTTTAATTCCGAATCAACACTTTACTCAACCCCCTGCAAGATATACAGAGCCCACCCTTATTAAAGCGCTTGAAGAAAACGGAATTGGCAGACCTTCTACCTATGCTCCGATTATTTCAAATATTTTGCAAAGAACCTATATTGAAAGGGATAAAAAGTCCTTCAAACCTACCCAACTCGGTACCGTTGTTTCTGATTTGATCGAAGAGCATTTTAAGAAAATCGTTGATGTTAAGTTTACAGCAGGTCTTGAAAAGAAACTTGATAAAATCGGCGCTGGCGAAATGTCTTGGATAGAGATGCTTCACGATTTTTACGGCGATTTTGATATTCTCTATAAAAAGGCAGAGGATTCCCTTGTTGGCAAGAGGGTAAAGGTGCCTGATGAGGAAACCGATATTATCTGCGATAAATGCGGTAGAAAAATGATCGTTAAGAACGGTCGTTTCGGTAAGTTCTTGGCGTGTCCCGGATACCCAGAATGTAAAAATACTATGCCTGCCCCTGAAAACGAGATTAAACAACCTTGCCCTAAATGTGGCAGTAAACTTATCAAAAAGGTTTCAAAAAGAGGAAATAAGTTCTACGGTTGCACAAATTACCCCGCATGTGACTTTGCTTCTCCCGGTGTTCCTACCGGTGAGCAGTGTAAAGAATGCGGCAGTTATATAATTAGCGGACTTCGTGGCAGAAAATATTGCATGAATTCCGAATGCCCTTCAAGGCAAAAGAAAAAAACTTCCGAGGATAAGTAATAATGGATAAAATTACTGTTATAGGTGCAGGCCTTGCGGGTTGTGAAGCGGCCAACACTATAGCAAATTTAGGTGTTTTGGTTGATTTAATCGAAATGAAACCCATAAAAAAATCCCCCGCCCATAGAAGTGATGATTTTGCGGAGCTTGTTTGTTCTAATTCCCTCAAGGCATCAAGAATTGATTCTGCCGCAGGTCTTCTCAAAGAAGAAATGCGTAGAATGGGTTCAATTTGTCTTGAGGCGGCTGACATTTCATCCGTGGCGGCGGGCGGCGCCTTGGCGGTTGATAGAGATATTTTTTCAAAGTATATCACCGATAAAATCAAGGAAAATCCAAACATCAGTGTCATAAATGAGGTTGTTGCTGAAATACCTACCGATCGTATAACAGTAGTAGCATCAGGCCCCCTTACAGACGGTGACCTGGCCGATAATATTAAAGAAATTTCAAATTCTGAACATTTGAGTTTTTTTGATGCGGCCGCACCTGTAGTCATGGCAGATAGCATTGATTTTTCTAAGGCGTTTATTGCTTCTCGTTACGATGATAATGGCGGCGATTATATCAATTGCCCTATGAATAAAGAAGAATATACTGCCTTCTATAACGAACTGATAAATGCCGAAGGCGCTTTAGTTCATGGTTTTGATAAACCTATTACGGTTTATGAAGGTTGTATGCCGGTGGAAGTTCTTGCTAAAAGGGGAGAAGATTCCATTCGATTTGGTCCATTGAAGCCCGTGGGTTTGCGAGACCCTAGGACAGGCCACAGGCCTTGGGCGGTTGTTCAACTGAGAAAAGAGAATTCCAAGGGTACTATGTATAATATGGTGGGCTTTCAAACCAACCTCAAATTCGGAGAACAAAAACGAGTGTTCTCTATGATACCGGGACTTGAAAATGCCGAATTTGCCCGTTACGGTGTTATGCATAGAAATACCTTTATTAATTCACCGAAACTTCTTAATAGAAATCTTTCCCTTAAGAATAATGAAAATGTCTTTTTTGCAGGTCAGATTTCGGGCGTAGAGGGTTATATGGAATCGGCGGCTTCAGGTATAGTAGCAGGAATTAATGCTGTTAGAACATTAAAGGGTGAGGAACCTTTAATCCTCCCTGAGTTTTCTATGATAGGCGCACTTCTTTCTTATATTTGTGATGAAACCGTAACCGAATTTCAACCTATGGGTGCCAATTTCGGTGTTTTACCACCCCTTGAGGAACATATTAGGGACAAGCGTTCCCGTTATGCCGCTTTATCTGAGCGTTCACTAAATTGGTTTTCAAAAGAATTTTAATAATGTGAGGTAGAATTATGAGAATAGTAGTAGATGCATTTGGTGGCGATAATGCCCCCGAACAGATTGTCATCGGAGCCGCTATTGCTTCATTTGAGTATAAGGTCGACATTACCCTTACCGGAGATAAAGAAATTATCGAGAAGGTGATTAAGGATAATAATATGTCCTTTTACGGTGACCTTAAAATCGTACATACCACCGATATTATTTCAATGCACGATGACCCAACAACAATTTTAAAGGCCCATAAGGATTCTTCTATGGGACTTGCCTTTAAGGAACTTGTTGACGATAATGCCGATGCTTTTGTATCTGCCGGTTCGACCGGCGCCATTGTTGTAGGAGGAACACTTATTGTCAAGAGAATTAAGGGCGTTAAACGCCCCGCTATTGCGACAATGCTTCCTTCACCAAATGGTCACTATATGCTTATGGATATGGGCGCAAATGCAGAATGCCGTCCCGAAATGCTAAAGCAGTTCGGTATTATGACAAGTGTTTATCTGCAGAATGTTTGCGGCATTGAAAATCCAAAGGTTGGTCTTCTTAATATCGGCGTTGAGGATACCAAGGGTGATGAACTTCGCCTTGAAGCGTATAAACTACTAAGCGAATCAAACCTTAACTTTATCGGTAATGTTGAAGCCCGCGATATGCCTAAAGGTGTTTGTGATGCAGTTGTTACCGATGGATTTACGGGAAATGTGGCTCTTAAAATAATCGAAGGTACCGCGAGCACATTGTTTTCTATGATTAAAAAGGTGCTTTATAAATCGCTTCCCAATAAACTTGCCGCTTTAGTTATTAAGAAAGATTTATATTCACTTAAGAGTATGATGGATAGTTCTGAAGTTGGCGGCGCTTTGCTTCTCGGTGTTGCAAAACCTGTAGTTAAAGCACACGGTAGTTCCGATGCCAAAGCTATTAAAAATGCTATTCGCCAGGCAAAAACTTTTGCTGAAACCGATGTTATCGGAAAAATTACAAGTAATTTAGAACAAGCGAGTCAGGTGTAAGTATGATATCTCTTGAAAGTAGATTAGGTTACAATTTTAAGAATATATCCTTGCTCAAGAACGCTCTTGTGCACACTTCTTATGCTAATGAAGTTCGAAATGGTATTTCTTCCAATGAGCGTCTTGAATTTTTGGGGGATTCCGTTCTTTCTCTTATAGTTTCAGACCATATTTTTAATAAGTTTCCTAACCTTCCCGAAGGTGAGTTAACTCGTCTTCGCGCTTCTCTTGTTTGCGAGAAAGCTCTTTGCAGTTTTGCAAGAGAACTGGACCTCGGACATTTCCTTTATCTTGGTAAAGGTGAAGATAAGGGCGGCGGCAGAGATAGAGATTCTATCCTTGCCGATGCTTTTGAGGCGGTTTTAGCAGCTATTTATCTTGATGGCGGTATGGAAGCTGCAAAAAAATATGTTATGCGATTTGTTCTTCGTGAAATCGATTCACATATTGATGAAAATACAAAAGATTACAAAACCATTTTGCAGGAGATTATCCAGCGTAATCCCGAAGAAACGGTTTCCTATATTCTTACTGATTCCAACGGTCCAGATCACGATAAGAGTTTTACTGTTGAAGTTCATCTTAATTCCAATGTTATTGGTGAAGGCACGGGAAAAAGCAAGAAACAGGCAGAGCAGATGGCGGCAAAGCAAGCCCTCATACTAATGGGTGAACTTTGATGGCGCGGCACGCGAATATTTCGATTTTTGTTCCACATATAGGTTGTCCCAATAAATGCAGTTTCTGTAATCAATGCCATATTTCAGGTGCCTCTCTGGCACCAACGTCCAATGATGTTAAAAAGGCGGTTTTGGTTGCAATAAGTTCGAGGAATTATATTCCTCAAAATACAGAAATTGCGTTTTTCGGCGGTAGTTTTACGGCTATTGATAGGGAATATATGATGTCGCTTTTGAATGCGGCATATCCCTTTGTAAAGGATGGCAAAGTAGCCGGTATCCGAATTTCTACGCGTCCCGATGCCATAAATGAAGATATCCTAAATCTTTTAAAAAAATTCGGTGTCACAGCCATTGAACTCGGCGCCCAGAGTATGAGCGATAGAGTCTTAGGAATGAATAATCGCGGTCATAAATGCGAAGATGTGAAAAATGCTTCTAAACTAATTAAAAGTTTTGGTTTTTCGCTTGGCCTTCAAATGATGACAGGTCTTTACGGCTCGGATGATAATTCTGATATCAATACCGCAGAAGAATTAATCAAATTAAGTCCGGAAACCGTGAGAATATATCCCACCATTGTTTTAAAAGATACCCGTTTGGCCGAACTTTTTATGGGCGGCGAATATATTCCGCAGACCGTTACGGATGCCGCGGTTTTGTGCGGAAAACTGCTTAAAATGTTTGAAGAATCGGGTATTAATGTAATAAGATTAGGTCTTCATTCTATTGAGGATGGTACCTATGTTGCGGGTCCTTGGCATCCTGCGTTTAGCGAAATTTGTCAATCGAAAATGTTTTTCGAAAAGGCAGTTTCACATATGCATCAAAAAGGAAAATATGTAATCTATGTAAATGAGTCCTCTGTTTCAAAAATGATAGGTCAAAACAAGGAAAATATTAAAAAATTAAGCGAATTAGGTTTTGTTTGTACAGTTAAAACAGATGAAACTTTAGATAAAAATGATATGAGAGTTGAAGGTGAATAACTTTGCTTTTAAGTTCAATTCAGGTTGAGGGATTTAAATCTTTTGCTGATAAAACTACCCTTAAATTCGGCAAGGGTATTACGGCGGTCGTTGGTCCTAACGGAAGCGGAAAAAGTAATATTGCCGATGCTGTAAGATGGGTTTTGGGTGAGCAGTCAACCAAATCTCTTCGCGGTCAGTCAATGGAAGATGTAATCTTTGGCGGTACCGATACACGCCGTCCTCACGGTTTTTGCGAGGTTACTTTAAATATTGATAATACAGACCGTTCCTTAAATTTTGATAATGATTTCGTGTCCATAACAAGAAGATATTACCGTTCTCACGAAAGCGAATATCTTATTAATAATGTTACCGTGCGCCTTAAGGATGTTCACGAACTGTTTATGGATACAGGTCTTGGCCGTGATGGTTATTCAATGATAGGTCAAGGTAAGATTGACAATATTATCAGTTCAAAATCCAATGAACGCCGCGATATTTTCGAGGAAGCATCGGGTATTTCAAAATATCGTTACAGAAAGAGCGCCGCAGAATCAAAGCTTACCGCCGCAGAAGATAACCTTTTGCGCCTTAAGGATATTATGGACGAGCTCGAGTCACGTGTTGGACCTCTTGCTGAACAGAGTAAAAAGGCCGAGCGTTTCTTGGAACTCGCTGCCGATAAAAAACAACTTGAAATCAGTCTTTGGATGTATACACTTAACAACTCCAAGGATGCTCTTCGCGCTCAGGAAAGCAAAATTGCCGCTGCTCAACTTCAGTATAAAGAAATTGAAAACGCATTAAGCGATTTTGATGCTAAGGCGGAAGAAAATTCCCGCGAATTTGCCAGAATTACCGAGGAAATCGAAAATCAACGTAATCTTATAGCATCTTCTAATGAAGAAATTGTTAAGTTAAACGGTGATATTTCGGTTATTAACAATGATATTGCTCATAATAATGAGTCGGTTGATCGCCTTAAAAATGAGATCGCTCAACTTGATAGTACCGATAGTGCCGCTAAAGAAGAAATTGCCTTAAAACGCCGTCTGGCCGATGAAAAATTAGAGGCGGTAGGTGTAATTAAGGAAAAATTAGAGCAATTGGAAACCGAACTTTCGGGACTTCTTACCGATAGCGAAAGCATTTCAAGACAGATTGAGCGGCAGATAATTGAACTTAATAAATTAACTGCCGAGTGTTCGGATTGTAAGGTTCTTATGATGACCTCAAAAACTTCTGTTGATGAGATAACCGCCAGAGGAAATATCGTTGACCAGTTAATAGAGCAGAATGTCAAAGAAAAAGAATCTATTGATAAGGAACTTGCCGAAACCAATGAGCTCTCTAAAAATATCGAAGAAAATATAACTTCGTATAATAATTCCATCAAGGGTTATGAACTTCGTTTCGCTAACCGCAAGGAAACTGTAGAAAATTTGCAACAAAAGGCCAACGAATTAAACCTCGATATTGAAGCGAAAAAGCGCCGAGTTCAGATTTTAACTGACCTTGAAAAGAATATGGAAGGATTCTCCCACGCCGCAAAAGCGGTTATGTCAGAATCAGATAAGGGCACACTCAGAGGCATTTACGGACCCGTATCAAAACTTATTTCCGTTGATAAAAAATACAGTGTAGCCATTGAAACCGCTCTCGGTAATGCTATACAGAATATAGTTGTTGAAAATGAAGCGAATGCTAAGGCTGCTATTAATTTCCTTAAATCAGCTGGCGCAGGACGTGCTACTTTTATGCCCGTTTCTTCAATGAAGGCGAGAGATTTTAAGGAAGACGGCGTTGATGGTGTTTATGGATTTGTAGGCATTGCTTCTGACCTTGTTAAAACCGAAAGTAAATACGGCGAAATCATTCGCTATCTCTTAGGTGGCACTGTTGTCAGCGAGGATATCGACTCTGCCGTTAATATTGCTAAAAAATATAATTATCGCTTTAAGGTTGTATCTCTTGACGGTCAGGTTATTAATCCCGGTGGCTCACTTACC